>DATMXP010000041.1 GCA_035561515.1 Terriglobales bacterium
CTGTATATGAAAGCAAAGGAGTTACACGCCGCATATATGAAAACAAAGGAGTTAGAAGAAGCAAGTCGTTAGTCATGAGTCGTTGGTCGTCGGCAAAAGCTCTCCTCCTGAAAAACCGGTGGTGGCTATAGGGATCCTTCCCCTTCCGCTTCACTTCGTTTCAGCGTCAGGGTCAGAATGACAAAAAAACAAGTACACAGGTTCTTCGGCTACGCCTCAGAATGACAACCCCAAAACCTAAGTACAGAGGTTCTTCGGCTTCGCCTCAGAATGACAACCCCAAAACCTAAGTACAGAGGTTCTTCGGCTACGCCTCAGAATGACAAAACAAAACAGAAATTTGTCTTCACCACCTACATTTTCAGAATAGCAATTTGGGTGGGGGCAACATGCCACGGTTTGGAAATTTATATTTGTTGTTAAATCAGCAACTTACGTGAAAACGAGAGCTTTGACCCACTTGACACGTTTCGGAGAGGGTTGTGCCGAAATGGGAAAGAAATCCACCACAGAGACGCAGAGGCACAGAGAATTAGATGGGAAAGAACTCGTTGTGAGCGCTGATGGTGGTTCGGACTCGTTGGTCGCCGGTTAAGCGTCTCCGTCGGCTGACAAGAACCCTCCGGGATCGGAGACCGGTGGTCTCCCACCTTCACGTCCCAACAGCAGGACGTGAAGGTGGGGCACGGAAGCAATCTAGCTAGTGCGTTAGGTGGGCCACCAGTCCCAGTCCGCATCGCATGGGCGCGTGCGGTGCTACGCACCGCTTCTGACAAATATCCACGCTCCTCACCCCGGGTTACGCGCGTTAAGAGCACGCGCTCCACCCGGGGCTATGGAATGCCGTCCGCTGCGCGGACTGGAGTGGTGGTGGGTGAAGCCGCTTTTGTTTTGCCAATCATCCCGGTTGTGTTACCTCGCCCGCGGCGGGGTTTCGCGAGCTGTTGTGGAACTGCCCAAGGATCTCGCGAACAGTGAGATCACAGTCCCAACAAAGCCTCCCGCTTTCTTGGTGCTCAGGATGGTGCCGTCCTGCTCGCCGCCGAGCGGGGTCCATGCTCCGGCGCCGACGCGATATGAGAAGCGATAGCGTGCTCCGTCACCTTCAACTTTCAACATGACATTCCGTGCGTTGCGGGGGAGGTCGGCGGAGGCGACCTGCGATACGGTGCCGTCCCGCTTTTCGAGGAAGACCTTGCGCGCTGTTTGACCCAATGTGCGGACGCCAAGGAAATAAGAGTGGGTTTCGTTTTGGAAGGTGACGAGCCCAGCGTCAGATGGCTTATCTGCTTTCTTGAAATTTAGTTGAACGGTGGATGAGAACTTGTTGTGCTGCTGGCGGCGTGCGACGAGCGACGGGTCATTCCTGGAATCGAGATCTTCGGGGCGAGGCTGGAGGAAGATAGCGTTCGACTTGGAATCGAAGCTCCACCAGCGGCTTGAGGGCGTGCGGAGCGTGATGATGTCGAACGGAAGCTGCTGGCCTCGGAAGTTGGCTGTCCACTGCAATGGTCCGGTCATCCGTGCGATGCCGCTTTGCACTGGAAGTTTCGGACGTGTCACGACTCGCGGGACAACTTTGCCCTCGTCGAGAATAGTCGGCCAGCCGTTCACCCATTTCACGGGGAGCATGAACGTCTCGCGGCCGATGTTGTAAAGGTCGTCCTGATATGGCTCACAGCCGAGAAACACGGCCCACCATTCGCCGTTTGCCGTTTCGACAAAATCGGCGTGCCCGGTGGAGGTGATGGGATCGGGACGAGTTGGCGACAGCGTACGCTGCGTGAGGATGGGATTGCCTGCATACGGCTCGTATGGGCCTTCAACGGAGCGGCTGCGGAAGACGACCTGGGAGTGATTCTCGGAGGTGCCGCCTTCCGCAGCGATCAGGTAGTAGACTCCGTCGCGCTTGAAGATGTGCGGGCCTTCAATCCAGACGGGGTGTTTTGAGATGTCGGTACCGCCGTTGACGATGATCTTGCCGGCGCCGCTGACCTTGCCGGCCTTGGTGTCGAAGGGGAAGAGGTAGAGCGCGCGATGGCCCTGGTAGAGCGACTTGTTATCGGGCGGGATGCCGTTGTGGACGATGTAAGCCTTGCCGTCGTCGTCAAAGAAGAACGATGGATCGATGCCTTGAATTTCGGGAAGAGCGATGGGATCGGACCAAGGACCGGCCGGATCTTTCGCGGTGACGTAGAAGTTGCCGATGCCGTCGACGAGGGTGGTGATCATGTAAAAGAGACCGTCGTGAAAGCTGATGGTTGGGGCAAAGATGCCGCGAGAAACGCCTGCCCCCTGAAGCTTCAGTTGCTCGGGGCGGTCGAGCACGTGTCCGATCTGCTTCCAGTTGACGAGGTCGCGGCTGTGGAAGATGGGCACGCCGGGATACCAGGCGAAACTGGAGTTGACGAGATAGTAGTCGTCGCCGACGCGAACGATGCTGGGATCGGGGTAGAACCCGGCGAGTATGGGATTGCGATACTCGGTCGGCTTGGGCGTGACAGGTTGCGAGAGGGAGTCTTCACCGGTGTAAGTGAAGGAGCGGAACTCGATCCAGCCAGACTGGTTTTGTTTCGGTTGGGAGAAGAGCGGGATGGCGGAGAGAAGGAAGGCGAAAACGAGAAGCTTATGAATGCGCATAGTCTGTCCGTGCTGAATCGACGGACATCGTACAACACTGACGCGGGGTAGGGTGAACTAGGCGGCCTTTCGCGATTGTTCATGGTCGCGCGTGCCGGTGCGCACATATTCGTTCAGGACTTCGGAGATTAGCGCGGCGGAGGGAACGGCGACCAGGGCGCCCAGAATGCCGGCGAGTTCAGCACCGATAACCAGAGAAGCGATTATTGCGACGCCGGGAAGGCCAACGGCACCGCCGACGATCTTGGGCGATAAATAACCATTTTCGAGTTGCTGATAAGCAAAGTAGAAGGCGATGACACCGAGGGCCCTGAGCCACGAATCGATCGCCGCAACGGCTGCCGACATGAGCACGGAAATGACGGGTCCGATGACGGGAATGAAATTAGCTAAGCCGGTGAATGCGGCCAGTGTATAGAAGTAACGCACCCCGAGGATGCCGTACACGAGCAGACTGGCAGCACCGAGAATGAGCATCAGCAAGGCCTGCCCAAGGAGCCACTTCTGCACAGTATGGCTGGCGCGCTCCAGGGTGTGCCGGGTGCGTCCTCGGTTCTGCTCGGGGATGAATCCCAGTGCCCACTCAAAACTTCGGCGACCGTCGAGGATGAAATAGCAGGTCAGGAGCACGAGTATCAATAGCGTGCTTAGCATGCCCGTCAGTTTCGAGAGGGCGGTTGTCGCGCTTCCAGTGATGGAAACCGCAAGCCGGGAGAAGTTCTGGCTATTGATCATTTCGGCCAGCTTTGCCCCGAAGGGCAGATTGCGGACCTGGTTGCTCAACTGGTCAAGAGATCGTGGGAAGTCATAGGTGAGCCCGCGCACGTCGCTAACAATGGGTGGAATGGCAAAGAAGAAGAAAATTGTTAGAACAAGGGTGGCAACTACGAGAAGGATAAATAGCGAGCTCCCTTTTCCGGGAGACCATTTGCCGATGTGGCGCCGTTGGACCCAGTGGACCGCAGGGGTGAACACAATCGCGAAGATGATGCTCACCCAAATGACGAGCAGGCTTTTCCGAATGAACCAACACACCACGAGCAGAACTATGATTCCGGCGCCGGTGAGCAAACGTTTGTTGAAATTGTCGGGCGCAGAAGAGCGAATCATCTGCTGATTGGGATGGCGAGCGGCGGAGGGGTGTTTTCCCACAACGACAGCACTGGCGAGTTAGTCGAGACGAACGAGAAAGATATTACCTTCCGGGGTGGTGTTCTCCGCGGCTAGTTGTTCGGCTTTTTTCTTGTCGTCGTTCAGGACGCGCACGCGAACCCAGTAATCACCGACGGGGCTGGCGAACTGGAGGACCTTCGCGGTCTTGTAGCGACGTATCAGCCGCTCCTTCAACTCCAGCGCTTTTTCCTGGTCCTTGATGCCGCCGATTTGAACACACCAGCGTCCTCCGTCGTCGAGGGACTTTGGGGTATCGAGGACATCGATGCGAACCATGGCGGTACCTGGACGCCAGACGTCCACGGCCTGAGCCGCGGCCTTGGATAGATCGATGATGCGGTCGGGAACGAAGGGGCCTCGATCGGTAATGCGCAGAACGGCGGAGCGCTTCGTCTTCAGGTTGGTGACACGCACGATAGTGTTCAGCGGGAAGGTGCGGTGCGCCGCGGTGAGCGCGTGCATGTCGAAGACTTCGCCGTTGGCGGCCTTGCGGTTGTGATACGGCGGGCCGTACCAACTGGCGTATCCGTTTTCGGTGTAGAGGACAGGAGCGTCTTTGTATTTGTCTTCGAGGTTGGCCGGTTTCTCTTCGGGTTCGGTCGTCTCGGCTGGTTGCGTTGGTTGAGGAGCGGGTTGGGTTGTAGTGGGCGGCGGAGGCGGAGGAATGCGTACCTTCGCGACCTTCTTCTCACCGCATCCGGTGAGCAGGGCCATGGCAAGGAAGAGGAGTATGAGCCGGTTCACGAGCGTTTGCGCTTCTGGTCGTCGAGATAGTCGGCGAACTCGGCGAGCTTGGTAGCTGCTGTCCGGAGCGCCTGAGTGGAGCCCTTGCGAACGTCGGGAACAACTTCCTTTTCTATGTAGCTGATCAGCCGCTCGGCTTCTTTCTCGAGCTGATTGACGGTTTCGCCGATCTTTCGGCCCACTCGCTCCCCCAGGTCTTCGGCGGAGGCGCGGTTTTGCTGCTTGGAATCCATGAGTGCTCACTCGAAATTAGCGGTAGCCAGGCCACTTGATTATGGCGCGGGCGCAAAACCGGGGTCAACGAACGGGAACTCGATTCGCCAACAGCGGCAGCTACTTGGGTGAGATGCGGGGTGGGCTGGAGGAAGTTGATGCAAACTTTACGGGGGTTGGCGGCTTCCTACCCTCATACGAAGTTTGGGGCCCTATGCGAATCCGGGAACTTAGCCTGTTGTGTGCGGTCGTGCTTGCGGCGGCACTGGGCTTCGCACAAACAGAGTTGCCGGATGCGCCCTCCACCGTCGCACCCGTTCCCAAGGCGAAGCGTTCGTATGATCCCTACAGAGAGTTACTGGCCGATGAGCCGTACCGTCCGCTGACGAAACGGGAGAAGCTGGGGTACTGGTCACGACGGACGTATTCTCCATACACGTTTTTCAGCGCGGGCGTGAGTACGACGATTGCCGGGGCGACTTCGGACTTTCGTTACTGCTGCGGCGCGGATGCGTGGGGCAAGCAGTATGCGGCGGCAGTCGCCGATGCGCAAACGCGACAGTTCTTCGGCAATTATCTTTTCCCGATGATCCTGAGCCAGGACCCGCGATACCTGCCAAAAAGAAAGGGCGGCGTATTATCACGGGCGGTGTATGCGGCCACGCGGGTTCTTATCACGCGCAACGATGATGGCAAAAGCACGCTGAACTCATCGGAACTGCTGGGCGTAGCATTCTCGCGAGCGTTATCGAATGCGTATTATCCGTATCGCGACCGCACGATGAGGCGTACGGGGTCGCGGATCTGCAGCACGCTGCAAAGCGATGCGAGCGGATATCTGCTGAAAGAGTTCATGCCCGACATCAAGCGGATATTCTTCCGTGGCAAACTGAAGAAATTAGCCGACAAGCTGGATAGTGACGATTCAGAACAGTAATCGTTAGCGCGATTTTTCTCCTTCCTGAAGAAATACTTTCCCAAAGAAATAGCTCACTTTTCGTGTGGCCTGCCGTCTGTATTGGCGTAGTCGAGATCCGGTAACAAGAAGTTGCTGGAAGCGGAGACGAAGATGAGCAGGGCGAGACAAATCGCGAACCGCTGGTACGGCAAGGTTGCCGGAGTTGCGCTGATCGCGCTGGCGATTGCAGTGACATCGGTGCCGGCGCCGACCGGCGTGCTGCACGGGGTGGAAGACAGGGCCATAAGCACGATGGCGCCGATGATGGCGAAGACGGCAGTTGGGAAACAGTTGCTGGATATGTACGCCGCGCGTGAGGCGCAATGTCACGGAGTGATTTAGTCCATTTCCAAAGAGAAGGTGCGTGATGAGGAGAGTTGCAGCAATTTTGGCAGCGGTGATGACAATTGGAGCAGCGTCGGCGTGGGCCGGCGATCATGCGATGCGGCATCGTGGCGGGAGCGATGTAAAAACGTGCCAGGACATGAATGTTCAGTTCGGGGATAGCGAGACGTACGAGGGACAAGAGTCGTTTACGATTCCGGCGGGTCCGTTGGACGTTAGCGCGGCAAAGAGCGGCGGAGTGAGCCTGATCCGGGGGGACAGCAACCAGTACGAGGTGCAGCTGTGCAAGTTCGCGGAAGCGGACAGCAAGTCAGAAGGGGATCGACTGTTGAGCCAGATCGTGGCAGAGCGCGGATCGGGCAAGTTGTCCGTGCGCGGGCCGGAGGGGGAGAAGGAGTGGACGGCGTCGTTGATTATTCGCGTACCGGCGAATTCGACGGTGAACGTCTCGGCGACAAATGGGCCATTGGCGGCGAGAGAGGTGAGCGGGACGTTTACGCTGGACACGGTGAATGGGCCGATCGCGGTGAGAAATGTCAGCGGAAAAGTGAATGCGAAAGCGAAGAACGGACCGATCTCGTTTGTTGGTGATGGAGGCGACCTGAGCCTCGACGCGCAGAATGGGCCGATCGCGATTGAACTCAAGAGTCAGGCGTGGAGCGGCGGGAAGTTGGACGCGAATGCCAAGAACGGGCCGATTTCGCTGAACATTCCGAAGGGCTATCAGTCGGGTGTGGTGCTGACCGCGAAAGGATATTCGCCGATGAGTTGCCGGGCTGATGTCTGCAGCGAAGCCCGGAAGACCTGGGATGATAACGAGAAGAAGATTGAGTTCGGCCCGGCCGGTAACCAAGTGATTCACATCTCGGCGGCGAATGGGCCGGTTTCGGTGGGAAGCAGGAGCGAAGGCGAACTGTAAAACGACGGCTTCATAAAGAAAGGCAGGCCGAAACTGGCCTGCCTGTTCTATTTAGCGCGGTTATCGGGGCTCGGTCACCCTCGCGAGGTGAAGGGCAAACCAGTGTTTCGGGTCCGTCCACGTTTGTTCGCGTTTGAAGCCGGCGAGGTCGAGGATGGAGTCCACAACACCCTGGGTGAACTTGTAGCTGTTCTCGGTGTGGATAGTCTCGCCCTTGTTGAAATGCACACGCATGCCGAGCGCACGGACGTGGACCACCTGCGGGCGCGTGGACTCGAGGTGCATCTCGATGCGCGAGGCTTCGTGGTTCCAAACAGCGACGTGCTTAAAGGTGGAGAGATCGAAGTCGGCTGCGAGTTCGCGATTGATGCGCGCGAGAATATTTTTGTTGAAGGCGGCGGTGACGCCCTGCGCGTCGTCGTAAGCGGGAATCAGCAGCTTCGGCGATTTCACGAGATCGGTGCCAAGGAGGAGCGCATCGCCGGGCCGGAGGCTGGTGCGAATGGTGCGCAGCATGGCTCCGGCCTGCATGGGTTCGAAGTTGCCGATGCTGGAACCGAGATAGAGGAGCAGTTTGCGACCGGTGACGGAGGAAAGTCGTCCGAGCCCGCCGGAGTAGTCAGCGACGATGGGAGAGACGCTGAGTCCGGGGAAGTCGCCGTTGAGATGGTGGACGGCTTCGTCGAGAGCGGACTTGGAGACGTCGATTGGGTAGAAGCTGCAACGTGACTGGCGCTTCAGCGCTGCGCCGATGAGGATGCGAGTCTTCGAGGCGGTTCCGGCTCCGAGTTCAATGAGCGACAAGTTGGGACCTGCGGCAGCAATGATGTCAGCGGCATTCGCTTCGAGGATGGAACGCTCGGTGCGGGTCAGGTAGTACTCGGGGAGATCCGTGATCTGCTCGAAGAGAGCGGAGCCTTCCGCGTCGTAAAAGAGCTTGGGCGAAAGCCATTTCGGCTTGGCCGAGAGACCTTCGTAGACATCAGCAGCGATGGGTGAAGCGGACGCTATGAATAGCGGAGCGCTCATTTAGCCAACCTGATTCCCATGAATTGCCAGCGAGAGTGCGGCGGGAAGAAATTGCGATACGTGGCGCGGATGTGAGACTGCGGGGTTGCGCAGGAGCCTCCGCGAAGGACCATCTGGTTACACATGAACTTGCCGTTGTATTCGCCGAGTGCGCCTTCGACCGGAGCAAAGCCGGGGTAAGCGGTGTATGGGCTTGAAGTCCACTGCCAGACGTTGCCGAAGAATTGCGAGCTGTTCGTCGCCTCGGGATGAAAGCGTCCGGATTCGAGGAAATTGCCTTCGATCGGCTGCGTACTGGCTGCGATTTCCCATTCGGCTTCGGTGGGCAGGCGGTGGCCGGCCCAGCGGGCGTAAGCGTCGGCTTCGTAATAGCTGATGTGGCAGACGGGTTCGCTTGGGTCGAGCGGCTGCAGGCCGTTGACGGTGAAGAGGCGGAGTTCGTCAGCGTTGATGTCCCAGTAAAGCGGCGCTTGCCAGTTTTGGGTGCAGACGGTGTCCCACCCGTCGGAGAGCCATAGTTCAGGGCGGCGGTATCCTCCGTCGTTGATGAAGTGGAGGTATTCACCATTGGTGACCAGACGGGAAGCGATGTCGAATGCGTTGACGAAAACCTGGTGGCGGGGGGTTTCGTTGTCGAAAGAGAAGCCTTCGCCGGAGTGTCCGATGGAGTAGAGATTCTCGGGGAAAGAAAGCCAATCAGCTTTGGCAGACAGAGGCGCAGAAGATGATGACTTTGTCGCGTTCGGGGCTTTCCACGCCGGCTTCAATGGATTCGACCAGAGGCCGTGCTTCACATCGGTGATGATTAGTTCCTGGTGCTGTTGTTCGTGATTGAGACCAGTCTCGATCAATCCGGATATGTGCGGATCGGATGACTGGGTCAATAACGCCATCATGTGACGATCAACGTACCGGCGATAGTCATGCACCTGTTCCAGACTTGGGCGCGAAAAGAGACCGCGAAACGCGCGATTCGGGTGCGATCCGACCTGCTTGTAATAGGAGTTGAAGAGAAAGGTGAAGTCTGGGTGAAAGAGCGAGTAGTCGGGCAGGTACGGCTTCAGCAGAAACGTTTCGAAAAACCAGGTGGTGTGCGCGAGGTGCCACTTGGCGGGGCTGGCATCCGGCATAGATTGGACCATGAGGTCTTCCGCCGAGAGCCCGTCACAGATGCACTCTGTGGTTTTCCGGACAGCTAGAAAGCGCTCCGTCAGCGAGACGGATCGCGAGTTAGCTGCTGCCGGGGCGGTGAACACACTCATAGGGGCTCCTTCGCAGATATGTTTGGATATGCCTGACCGCCGAACGGTTACAAAATCAGCGGAGGTTAAATCACAGCCCGGAGTCCTTTGTGGACGGCATGAGTGGTGACGCCATAGACAAGGTGAGATGCAAGAGCATTAGCGTGCACAGACAGAGGGAACTCCTCTGGAGGCTTCGACAGGCCGAGTTTCGGCACGGCGATTTCGTCACCAAACAGCCAGGCAGCAGTGGCATATCCGGTGCCAGCCCCGAGTCGAGCGAGCGGGAAGACCTCCGAGATGCCACCATACAGACCGCCGATCAGAGCTCCGTAAGCGTAATGGACGATCGGCCCAGCCTTCTTTTTCTGTTCCTTTGTGAGATGTCGGTTCGCGACCAGGTTTGCGAGGCGGTCCGCCACCTTCATTGTGGCGTTGTCGGAGTCAGGCTCACTGTAGGCGGAGTCCGGCTTCTGCTCGCGATGCGCGCTCTTCTGCCACGCTTGTTGCACTCTCGATTCGACGGCCTGGAATTGATCCATCATCCAGGAGGCGACGAGGCCGCCGACGATCCCGGTGACAATTCCTTTTGAGATGTTTCGAGCTTCACGACGTCTGCGGCGCATGGTGGTGCCTCCTGACTATTTAGAGGCACGAAAGCGCAAGCGAGTCTATTGGGGGAGGGGGATTTCGGAGAAAAGTGCGAGATTAGCCTGCGGCGATTTCGCCCTTTGTTCCACGGGTAACGGCTTTCGCGGGGCGGAACTTGTCGAGCACGAACTGGAGTTGCTCAACGAGGTCGACGTCTCGAGAAACGACGTAGTCGGCGCCTGATTTCGGGGAAGGTGATGTGCTGCCGCGGCGGCCGGCAACGAGAATGATGGGTACGTCTGCGAGGTGAGGCCGATACCGGACTTCGCGGATGAATTCGTTGCCGCCCATTTTGGGCATTAGGAGATCGGTGACGATCAGGTCCGGTGCGAACTTGTCGAGGGCAGCGAGCCCCTCAAGACCATTGCAGGCGGTTTTTACCTCATATCCTCGGTTCTCGAGGAAGCCCCGCACAGCAGTCCTCACGAGCATGGAATCGTCGACAACCAGTGCCATACGTATCATTAAAAGTGCGCTCCTGGCGTGGTTGGGGGAGGGATAAAAAGGCTACGACAGGAGGCTATCAAGCGAACCAATACGCGACAATGCAGCCACATCACATTGCCGTTACGTCGGTACTGTTACGCGTAATAATTGCAGACACACTAATGCGACATATTGGTGTTGCAAAGTTTTGCGTCAGGCTTCTTCTTCGGCAGGTTCCGCGGTTTCCTCAATGGCCATATCTTTAAACTCGCTGGATTCGAAGACCTCGCCGCACTCCTTGCATTCGACGTATTCGGCATCTTCTTCGCGGGCCACGATTTGCACACGGGGGTGTTTACACGAGGATGTCATGCTGATTCTCTGATGGGATTCCTTTGGACGAAGCAGGCTGGATTGTGAGTCATATCCGGATGTGGACTCCGGTTTCCGGAACTCCCAAAAGCTCCGGAATCTCCGCGTATTCTAGACGTGGCGTTTCGGATGTCAAGAGTGAGATTTGTGGAAGACCCAACATCGTTGACCACCGGCGGCAAATAAATACAAGGGTGTTGACGCGCCTTCGCTTGAGCGGCGCAGGTGAGCAGCGTTGTTTGGATAAGGCTTATGCGCCTTGCATGACAGGAGAATCTGCTTCTCCTTTTAATAGGGAGGGTCTGCTCGAGCTGGATTGAGTCGTGGTGCCGAGCTGGCAGGGCTTTGGACCGCGTCAGGGCTGGCATAGCAAAACTTGACGATCATCGAAATACAAGCCTAGGAAATACGAGCCTAGGGCGGAGGCATGCCCGGATCGCAAACTCATTGCGATTGCCCAGGGACCACACGTCAGGCCGGAGTTCCTTAATCGGTTGAATACGTGAGGTTTACCGTTCAATTCCTGAATGCCGCCGTTCGCTGAAAGGGGTTGCGGATATAGGGTCAAAGGCCTACACTGTATATGCGACTAAAATAGTCGTAATTTTTGGCGACCAATTTAGTCGTACTTAATCCAAGTTCTTAGCAGAATGCTGAAGCTCACCAAAAAAGCGGACTACGGCCTGATCGCCATGAAGCACCTGACGGAGCGTGCGGCTGCGGGAGCGGTGAGCGCAAAGGAAATTGCCGAGGCGCAGAAGATCCCGTCGGAGCTGCTGGCCAAGATTCTGCAAAAGTTGGTAAGGGCGAAATTGCTGGTGTCGTTACAGGGCACCAATGGTGGGTACCGGCTGGCGCGCGATGCACGGACGATTTCGGCCTTCGACGTGATCAAGGCCATCGAAGGGCCGCTGTTTATCACTTCGTGCGTGACGCACAAGGGCGAGTGTGAGCAGTCGTCGCGGTGCTCGGTGCGCGAGCCGCTGCAAAAGGTGAGCTTGGCGATTGAAGAGGTCCTTTCGAAGGTGACGATTTTCGAGCTGGCGCAGAGCGGGGAAGCCGCGTGTGCCGAAGCCGTTAGCGATCAACTGGTGAGTTTGAGTTAGGTGCGGACGGGACGTCCGCGCGACAGCCGGCAAGACGCCGGCGCTACATAGCGGAGAGCAAGAAAAGATGAGTACTCATAACGGAATCAAGCTGCCGATTTATATGGACTACCACGCGACCACGCCGGTGGACCCGCGAGTTGTCGACGCAATGATGCCTTACTTCACCGACAAGTTCGGTAACGCGGCGAGCCGGAACCATCCGTTTGGATGGGCGGCGGAAGAGGCGGTCGAAACGGCACGCGCACAGGTTGCGAAGCTGATCGGCGCGACGCCGAAAGAGATCATCTTCACCTCCGGCGCAACCGAGAGCGACAACCTGGCTATTAAAGGTGTCGCGGAGATGTATCGCGAGAAGGGTAATCACATCATTACGGCTGTCACCGAGCACAAGGCCGTACTCGACACGTGCAAGCGCCTTGAGAAATACGGCTATCGCGTGACGTACCTGCCGGTAATGAAGGATGGGTTGATCGACCTGGAAGATCTGAAGCGCGCGATCGACGACAAGACCATCCTGGTCACGATCATGGCCGCCAACAACGAAATCGGCGTGCTGCAGCCGATCGAGGAGATCGGCAAGATCTGTCGTGAGCGCGGAGTGCTGTTCCACACGGATGCGGTACAAGCCGTGGGCAAGGTGCCGTTCGACGTGAACAAGATGAACGTGGACATCGCGTCGATCAGCGGCCACAAGATCTATGGCCCGAAGGGCGTAGGAGCCCTGTACGTGCGCAGGAAAAACCCGCGTGTGCAGTTGTCGGCGATTATCGACGGCGGCGGTCACGAGCGCGGCATGCGTTCGGGAACACTGAACGTGCCAGGCATTGTCGGCCTGGGCAAGGCGTGCGAGATCTGCATGCAGGACATGCCGGAAGAGAGCAAGAAGATGGCGGCGCTGCGCGACCGGCTGAAGAACAGCATCATGTCGCGGCTGGACGAGGTTTACGTCAATGGCTCGATGGAGCACCGTTTGCCGCAGAACCTGAACATCAGCTTTGCATACGTGGAAGGTGAGTCGCTGCTGATGGGCATCAATGATGTTGCAGTTTCCAGCGGTTCGGCATGCACCTCGGCGACGCTGGAGCCATCATATGTACTAAAAGCCCTTGGCACCGGTGATGACCTCGCGCATAGCTCAATCCGTTTCGGGCTAGGGCGCTTCAACACGGAAGCCGAAGTGGATTATGTGGCAGACAAGCTGGTGGATGTTGTGACCAGGCTTCGCGAGCTGTCGCCGCTTTACGAGATGGCGAAAGAGGGAATCGATTTGACGAAGGTGAAGTGGGCGGCAGAGCCGGCTTCGCACTAAGAGCTCAGTAGCGAGGACAGAGAATCCTCGCTGCACTCGGAATGACAAACAAACGGAGATAAAGATGGCATACAGCGATAAGGTACTCGACCATTACACAAATCCCCGCAACGTGGGATCGATGGACAAGAACGCTGCCGATGTGGGGACGGGCCTGGTCGGCGCGCCCGAGTGCGGTGACGTAATGAAACTCCAGATCAAAGTGAATCCGGAGACGAACGTCATTGAGGACGCGAAGTTCAAGACGTTTGGATGCGGTTCGGCGATTGCTTCCAGTTCGCTTGCAACAGAGTGGGTGAAGGGCAAGACGGTCAACGAAGCACTGGAGATCAAGAACACCGACATCGTAAAGGAACTGGCGCTGCCTCCGGTGAAGATTCACTGCTCGGTGCTGGCGGAAGATGCCATCCGCGCGGCGATCAGCGATTGGAAGAAGAAGCAGGGAAGTGACGTGCCTGTGCCGGTGGAAGCCAAAGCAGGCGACTAAACAGAGATTGGAGTGGCCGTGAGTGGCGTAACCAATGTCACAGACGGACGCTCCTGGGCGGAGAACAATCTCCGTAGATGAACAGATTATGAGCACAACGTTAGAGGTTCTGGGCACCGCTCCTGCCAAGGGGATCGCGGTTACGGAAAAGGCGCTGGCGAAAATCAAGGCAGCGATGGAGAAGGAAGGCATTTCTCCGGAGCAGGGCGGATTGCGCGTCGGCGTACAGGGCGGCGGGTGTTCCGGGTTGAGCTACAACATCCGGTTCGATTCGCAGCCGCGCGAACGTGACCGCATCTTCCAGTACGGCGACGTGAGAGTGTTTGTGGATCCGAAGTCGTTTATCTACCTGCATGGCATGACTCTGGATTACGAAGAGACACTCATGAACCAGGGGTTCGTGTTCAAGAATCCGAATGCACAAAAGTCGTGTGGATGCGGTACGAGTTTTACGGCCTAAGCAGTTGCAGTAGATTCCTCGCTGCGCTCGGAAGGACAATAGAAAACGGCCCGGCGTTGGAGCCGGGCTGTGTTGTGTAAGGACGGAACATGGCAGTGTCGGATAAGTTGCACAGTATTCAACTGGAGAAGCCGAACGAAGCGACAGGGGCATGTTGGTCGTGCGGCGACATGCGCGCAGCGCACTTCTGTAAGTCGTGCGGCAGTGTGCAGCCGGCCGTTCCCACAGACTACTTTTCGTTCTTTGGGCTTCCGCGAAACCTGAACCTCGACGTCGCCAAACTGGAGCGAGACTTCTACCAGTTCAGCCGGAAATTGCACCCGGACGTTTTCGCAAGCGCGAGCGGGAAGGAACAGGAGTGGAGCCTGCAAAAGACTTCTCAGCTCAATGATGCTTATCGGACTCTGAAAGATCCGATCGCGCGGACCGAGTATCTGCTGAAGCTTGAGGGTGTGCATCTTGAGGAGCAGTCGAAATCGGCGACCGAAGCGGCGCGGCAATCGGGCGAGGTGAAGAAGCAAGTGGTTCCTCCGGACCTGCTGGAAGAAGTGTTTGAGCTGAACATGCAACTGGAAGAAGCGCGCATGAACAAGAAGATGGGTGAGGCGGATGAAAGCCTCACACGCGATCTTCAGCAGACGAAGGAGAAACTACAAGCGAAGTTCGATGCACTCGACACGGAACTGAAGCGCTACTGGAACGATTGGGATTCCGTCGTTGCACGCAATGGTTCCGAAGATGAAAGGAAGCCCGTTCGCGACAAGATGTTGGACCTTTTGAATCGACGCACTTATATACGAAACCTGGTCCGCGACGTGAACGAGGTGTTGGAATAGCACGTGGCTGAAGAGAGAGTGGTAGGAATCGATCTTGGGACGACGAACTCCCTGGTGGCGTTCATGCAGGGGGAGAAGCCTGTGGTCATCCCCGGAGAAGACGGATCGAACCTGCTGCCATCCGTGGTGGCGCTCGATTCGAATGGGCAGATTGTCGTTGGCAATGCGGCGCGAAAGAACCTGATCGAGACGCCCGATCGAGCCGTGTATTCGGTGAAGCGGCTAATGGGACGTGGCGTGGACGATGTCCGCGACGAGCTGAAGCTGTTTCCGTTTCGTTTGGCTGACGATCTGCAAGCCGGCGAAGTGATGCGGATAAAACTGGGCGATAAAGATTTCACGCCACCGGAAATTAGCGCGTACATTCTGCGGCAGTTGCGCCGCAATGCGGAAAGATTCTTTGGCGCGCCGGTGAAGAAGGCGGTCATCACTGTTCCGGCGTACTTCAATGACGCGCAGCGCCAGGCGACGAAGGATGCGGGAAGAATCGCCGGCCTGGATGTGCTGCGACTGGTAAATGAGCCAACTGCGGCGTCACTCGCTTACGGACTCGACCAGAAGAAGAACGGCATTGTTGCGGTCTATGACCTGGGCGGCGGGACCTTCGATATTTCGATCCTGAAGCTGCATGACGGAATTTTCGAGGTGATTGCCACGAATGGTGACACGCACCTGGGCGGCGACGACATCGACAACCTGCTGATCGCAGTGGCGATGGAAGACATTCTTGGCGACTTGAAGATCGATATCCGGCGCAACGCGGAAGTGGTGCAGGCTATCCGCAAGGCAGTGATCGAGGCGAAGATCGCGTTGTCATCGAGGGAGTCGGCCGAGTTGGAGGTTGAGCTTCCGGGCGGGAAGAGATACCAGCGGACGATACCGCGCAAGCTTTTCGAGACGATGGCGGATCCGATCATCCAGCGCACGGTGGGTCCGATGAAGCAGGCGCTCAAAGACGCCGGCCTCACGCCGAACCAAGTCGACGAAGTGGTGCTGGTGGGAGGCTCGACGCGTATTCCGCGCGTACGGCAATTAGTAAAGGATCTGTTTCAGCGCGAGCCGCATTGTGAATTGAATCCGGACGAAGTGGTTGCACTCGGCGCAGCAGTGCAGGCGCAGATTCTGGCTGGCGGGTCAGAAGCGACAAAGGACATGCTGCTGCTTGATGTGACGCCACTGTCGCTGGGTATCGAAGCCCTGGGCGGCGTGGTGGCGAAGATCATCCACCGGAATTCGACGATCCCTGCGTCGGCGACTGAGCACTTTACGACTGGCGTAGAAGGACAAACTGCAGTGGCGGTCCATGTGGTGCAGGGTGAACGCGAATTGGCGAAGGATTGCCGCTCGCTCGCGCGCTTCGATCTGAAGGGAATTCCTCCGATGCCGGCAGGTTTGCCGCGCATTGAGGTGAAGTTCCTGATCGATGCGAACGGTATTTTGCACGTGTCGGCCCGCGAACAGAGAAGCGGCAAGGAAGCGGAAATTTCAGTGCAGCCGAGCTATGGTCTCACCGACGAGCAAGTCGAGAACATGCTGCTGGAGTCATTCGATTTTGCCGAGCAGGATTTTGCACAGCGCCAGGTAATTGAAGCCCGCAATGAAGCAGCCACAATTCTTGCTGCACTCGATAAAGGACGCGGAGGTCCGGCTTGGAAGGCGCTTTCCGCGGAAGAGCAGGAAGAGATCGGGTTGCAGGAAGCGAACCTGCGAACGGCGATGAACACGGATGATTATCAGGCGATTCGGAAAGCCATCGATCTACTGAACCAGGGAACGATGCGATTGGCCGAACTGATGATGGATACCGCGGTGTCGAGTGCGTTGAAGGGAAAGACATTCGATCAGGCGGATGTGGGGGAGGGGCCGAGCGCTCCGCACCCGTTCGCGCCGGCAGATATACAGAGCAAGTAAGAGAAGGTTATGGCAGACGAGAAGACACAAGGTGGGGTTACAAGCACAGTGGAAGCGCCGGGACCGAACACGGTCCGCGTGACGTTTCTTCCGGAAGGGAAGACGGTTGAGTTCGATCTCGACAAACTTCCTTATCGCGATCACGGGAAGCCGTGCTCGATTCTAGATGTGGCCGAGAACTTCAACATCTTTCTCGACCACGCATGCGGAGGCAATTGCGCCTGCACCACGTGCCACGTCTGGGTAAAGCAGGGCAAGGAACTGCTGAGCGACATGGATGACGACGAAGCAGACCGCCTCGACATGGCTGCCGATCTGCAATTGAATTCGCGGTTGGGCTGCCAGGTGGTGATCGAGAAACCAGGTGAAGTTGTGGTGGAGGTTCCGGCCTGGAACCGTAACTACGTGAGCGAAGAGCACCATTAATTTCAAGGGAAGGGATGATTGCTGATGCCTACACAGTTCACGTGGGACAGTGCCGAAGATCTGGGGTTGATGTTGTCGGATAAATTTCCGAATCAAAATCCGCTGGAGGTCCGGTTCACGGACCTGCACAAGCTGGTAACCGAACTGCCGGAATTTGTGGACGATCCGATGAAGTCCACGGAAGGAAAGCTCGAAGCCATCCAGATGGCATGGTACGAGGAGTGGCAGGATAGAAACGAGTAAAGATTCAAGGTCAAGGGGCACGTCGCCAATGTTGATTTGCTCTGGCATCGTGAACCTATCTCGTACCGGAGAACTTTCCACCGGGCTATGCTGCGCTGTGACTCTTACTCCATGAGGTGCCTTCAGATGACTCGATATGCTTCGTCATCGCGACCAGCGCGTACGCAAGCGCTGCATCGCATGTGTCGGAGTCGAGTTTGAGCATGCTGGCCGCTTCCTGGACCGGGTATCTCTCCAACACGTGCATGACAAACATGAAGCGTGGGAGGACAGGCAACAGTCTCACCGACCGCTGGACACATTCGAGCGACAGATCGTGAAGCGAATCTCGCTTGTCGAGTTTCAGAACGTGAATCGCATTGATCCAGACATTTGCATTGCGCCGGTCGGCTACTAGTTCGGAACGCTTCTTGTCAGCGCACGCCTTGATCGCCATCTTGCAGGCCCAACGAGCCAGCCAGACGTCAAAGGTTCGATTGAAGTTCACCAGAACGTCGAACCACTGTTGCGTAAGACGTTCCGCAACTTCCTTGTTGTCCATGAGCGCCATAGCGAGCCAGTAAACTCGTCCTGCGCACATCGTGAGTAGGTCGGCGCACTTGGTTTGTTCGTCTAATTCCATTGAGTTCTCGGTCATCAACATAGGCAGTCTCGTAAAGGTTTAAAGAGCGGCTGCTCGTACGGCTCTTTTGCGGCGCTCTGCTCGATTACGCTGTCCAAACCCGATCGCTGCCGTCGCAGATGTCGAAGGGCCCTCTGTTCCACAAGGGTGAAACAGTGGTGGCAATATCCGGCCCCGGAGAGGTACAACGAGGAGCCGGAGCGAGTGCGTTCTTGAACTCACTTCTGGCCGATGAAGAGGAAATATCTTCAGCGAAGAGGGATTCAAGAGCGCTCATCTGCCCGGTCTCCTCGGCGGAGATGAAGGCTGTGAGAAGGCGTCGCTGCTCCTCCGGATCGACAGCCACACACCGGCCATCTACGAGATGCCTTCGAGCGCGGAAAACCAGTTGGCGGGCGTTCGGCTCTTCGATGTGAAGGACATCTGCGATTTTTCGATAAGAGTACTCGAATGCTTCGCGAAGGATGTATGCAGCGCGCTCTGCGGGCGAGAGTCTTTCAAGAAGCAAATGAACCGCATGTTGCAACGCTTGTTCGCGCTCTGCGAACAAGCCAGGATCGCCGTGCGAATCCACTGGATATTGAAACCACTCACCGATGTGCGTTTCGTGGCGCGAGCGGGCAGACTGGGTGAGGGTGATACATAACCTTGTGGTAGTCACTGCCAGAAATGCGGGCGGGTTCTCAACCGTACCCCGCTTTCTGCACTGCCACCGCAACCAAACGTCTTGAACGATGTCTTCTGCTTGTGTCGCATTTCCAAGCATGCGGTAAGCAATTCCGAATATACGCGGCCGCGCCATCAAGAAAGCAGAAAGGCTGTCGCTGTGTTCTTCTGTCGTGAAGCAAACGCCGGGTTCCAACGGTGGCTGAAAAGCCGCTGTAGTAGTCATTCTTCTTTCCCTCTTTGTGCTGTTCATGCGGGTAGATAGCACGTGGTTTTCCAAAAGCATTCGCGTGCAAGGCATTGGATTTACGACTCGAAAGCAGCAATTGCGGGAGCGATCACTCGACATGTGTCTCGCGCTCGTCACATGACGAAATCGCGACATGAATCCAAGGCAATCCAGGGACCGATGACGGGACAAATACTGGGATTTAATCCGGCATGCTCAATGAAGTGCACTACGAGATGATGATTACTGTTTCAGTGCTGATGAGGAGAACGAAGCATACCGTTTTAACGGCGTTGTTGATATCCGCAACCGCTGACGCGGGACGTCAAGACGCCAATTCGGAGCTGTCGTCGAAGTCCCGTATTAGACGCTGTCGTGGTTGAAAAATCCCCAGTCGTTTCATCTTGGACACCAATGTTGACCGCTTGAGCCCCAACCTGGCGGCGGCTCCTTGCGGTCCACCTATCATTCCTCCCGCGGCTTTCAGCGTCTTCAAAATCAAAGATGCTTCGTGGTCTCGAAAAGTGCCGAGCGTTACTTGCGGCGTCTCTTTACTTACCGATGGTGGCAGCGGAACGGGATTAGGAAGCACTCCGTCGTCTGACTTAATCACCGCGCGTTCAACCAAGTTCTGAAGCTCCCTCACATTTCCGGGCCAAGAGTATGTACAAAAAGCGGTCATTGTTGGCTCTGGTATTTCCTCAATCTTCTTGCCCATGCGTCTAGAGAATACTTCTACAAAGTGGAGAACCAGTTGACGTATGTCTTCCCGGCGCTCGCGCAGAGGAGGCATGAGGACGGGAAATACGTTCAGCCGATAATAAAGATCATCACGGAATTCTTTGCGCAGGACCATCTGACCCAGGTCGCGATGAGTCGCGGCGACAACACGAACGTTGATGCGGTGTGTGCGACCACTTCCCAGGCGCTCGAACTCTTGCTCCTGCAAAACCCGCAGAATTTTCGGCTGCACAGCCAGCGGCATGTCCCCAATTTCGTCAAGGAAGAGAGTGCCAGTATCCGCCATCTCGAAACGCCCAAGTTTTTGCGTAACGGCTCCAGTAAAGGCTCCTTTCTCGTGCCCAAATAGCTCACTCTCTAAGAGGTCAATGGGAATCGCGGCGCAGTTAAGCCTCACGAACGGGCGCCCGCAACGTGAGCTTATATTGTGGATGGCCCGCGCGATCAATTCCTTGCCGGTCCCAGTTTCTCCGAGCACCAACACCGTGGAATCCGTTGGTGCAACACGTTCGACTTCCATAAGAACAGACTCCAGAGCAGCACTACTCCCAACGATTTGGTCAAACTCGCGGCCTCGTTCATCTTGCGAACCCACAGATACCCCCACTTACACCGGTGATCAGCGTTCAATCCTGTAGGGCCGATCGAACGGCCTCAAGGAGGGCTTCAGAATCAAATGGCTTTGCGAGAAACTTCACTGCTCCTCCCCGCATAGCCTGCAAGCGCATCTTTTCGTCTCCATGTGCGGTGATGAAGATGGTCGGGATCGGACAGTGCTCCGCGTTCAGCTTGGATTGGAGTTCCAGACCAGACATCCCCGGCATCCTGATATCCGCGATTAAGCATCCCGTTTCGCGTTGCTGGCCCGAATTCAAGAAGGCCTCGGCCGAGTCGAACGACTGCACTGGAAGAAGTGCCGATTTGAGCAATCGTTGCACCGCGTCACGATACGATCGATCGTCATCGATGACTGCAACTAGTCTTTCCGTTTTCTCTCTGGCCATACAGGTACATGTTGGATCTGGCCATTGCAGAAAACAATTATGGATCGTGATTAGAAGGACAATAGGTTTGTATAGGTTCGCGGCGACTCATTTAGCAGGATCAATCGGGAAGGGCGATTCAAGTCAGGCGCTCGCCGGCAGCTTGAGCCTTTCCGCCATTCTTCCTAGCTCGGCGGGGGTGTTGGCCTGCATCTTGCGCATGACATGCCCGCGATGGACGGTCGCGGTAATTTCAGTGGTACCTAACGCTGAGGCAATCTGTTTCGTGAGCATGCCAGATACGACAAGAAACATCACCTCGCGTTCACGCGCGGTCAACTTCGAGTAGCGAGCCTTCAACTCCGCGATCTCGCTCTGCTGTTGTCGAGTCTCACTGTCAAGCTTGAGAGCCTGCTGGATCGCATCGATCAGGTCCTGATCGCGAAAAGGCTTGGTCAGGAACTCCACTGCTCCCAATTTCATCGCTTTTACAGTCATCGGAACGTCCGCATGGCTGGTGATGAAGATAATCGGGATGTGGACGTCCATCTCAATTAACTTACCTTGCACTTCCAGTCCGCTCATCCCCGGCAGTCGCACATCCAAAAGAAGGCAAGTGGGACTGTTTGGAAGCTTGTGCCGTAGGAACTCTTCTGGAGTAGCAAACGATTCGGAACGCAGCCCTACTGTTTTTAAGAGTCGCTGAGTGGCCGCACGCATGCGGTTGTCATCGTCGACGATCAACACAACAGGTGGATTGGCAGAACTCATGCGACGGCTGTCTCCCTGATTGGCAGCGTGAATCGAAAGGTTGCTCCTCCCGCTGCGTTTCTCTCGGACCAAATCTGTCCTCCGTGCGACTGAATTACAGAGCGAGTAATTGCCAGCCCAAGACCCGTGCCCTGGGTTTTAGTAGTGAAAAACGCATTGAAAATTTTATCCTCATTTTCAGGGGGAACTCCTGCTCCGGTGTCGCTAACGGATATTTGGAGTTGGCCATCCGCCGCGAGTTGCGAGCTTATTGTAAGCTCGCCTCCACTCTCCATCGCCTCAATGGCATTGAGCATGAGATTCATCAACACCTGTTGTACCTGGACACGGTCCACAATCAGGTTGGGAAGTCCATTCGCAAGATCACTGCGAATCGTCACTGCATGCCGATCGGCTTCATTTCCCATCATGATCACCATCTCTACAATGATCTGATTCAGATCAACTGTCTCCAGTTGAGAAGATCCTTTTTGGTACAGCGATCGAACGCGATCGATTATGTCGGCGGCGCGCCTGGCATCTTTGATCATCTCCAAAGCGGCCTCTCGTGCTTCGGGCAAATCGGGCTGCTGCCGATTCAACAATCGAAGACAGGCCTCCGCGTTTGTAACAGCCGCCCCAATCGGCTGCTTAATCTCGTGGGCTAACGAGGCAGTCAATTCTCCCATACTTGTGACCCGAGTAACGTGAGCCAAGTCCGCCTGGACCTGACGTAATCGCTCACGCGCTTCCTCGGCCCGCTTGCGTTCCGTAACATCGACCATGGTGCCGAGCACTTGAACCAGCTCTCCAGCGCGATTAACAACTGGTTTGCCGATGGCGTGAATGTGCCTGACCGTGCCATTTGGTTTCACCATCCTGAACTCGACGTCGCAACTCGTTTTTGTTCGAAACGCCTGCTCATTGGCCGACTGAACCGTGTCTCGGTCTTCGGGGTGTATACGGCTGAGGAATTGGTCCCACCTAGGTGGGCCTTGTTGTGGATCAAACTCAAAAAGGCGGAACATTTCGTCGGACCAGTAGACTGCTTGCCTACTGGTGCCATCAATGGCACAACTTCCAGTGTGGGTTTGTCTCTGAGCTTCGGCCAGATAGGCCTCGCTATGACGTAGAGCTTCTTCAGCGCGCTTTTGTTCGCTCAAGTCCAGAATGTAGGCGACACCTTGATTGGTCTGGCCTTCGAAGCAAGCTGCCCCTATCAGCACGGGCACACGGGAGCCATCCTTCCTGAAATACTCCTTTTCACGTACTTGCATCATCCCGGTCGCTTTAAGTTCTTCCGCTTCGTAGAGCGCGTGTGCCTCTTGCCATTCCGGAGGCGTTATGTCGAGCCACCGGAGCCCGGCATCCAAGTCCTTTCGGTCGTACTGGACCATACGAAGAAACGCGTCATTCGCATCGATGACGCGCCCATCGAGATCCCAGATGACGATCCCGATGATATTCGAATCGATAAGCCTCCGGATTTTCCGTTCACGGTCCTCGAGTTCATGGTAGAGCCGCGTGTTTTCAAGTGAGATCGCTGCGCGGTAAGCAAGCACTTTCAAGATCGCGATGCGATGGGGACTGAAAACGTCGGCCGTCAGACTGTTTTCAAGGTAAAGGATACTGATCAGTTTACCTTGATTGATCAGTGGCAAGGCGAGAATGGACCGCGGTCCTCCCTGGCGAATATAGGGATCATCTGAGAAAGGATTCGGGGCCGATGCATCTGCGACAATTACACAGTCCTCAGTACGCATAACGTACCGCACCACCGACTCTGGCATTTCCGCAGAGATGTGAGTCACCTCGCGTCGAACGGCGACGTCACCTTCGGCGACAATAGCTTCAGCATCTACCTTCAATTCATCACGCCGGGGTTCAATCAAGATGCCTCGGTTAGCGCCCGCCTGTTCGAGCGCTGCACGCATTAGGCTGTTAATCAGTTTCTCCAGCACCATCTCACCCGAAACAGCCTGCGACACTTTGATCACGGTGGCCAGGTCTACCGTCTCCATGCTCATTCCGGTCATGCCGGTCGGAGTAGGCAATGGCCGTTCTGTCTTGAGGTGCGGGTATAGACTTTCCAGCTGAACAACCTTGCCATCAGCGCCCCAACGCTGATAGCAATAACGTGCTTCGAGTAGGTAAGCGTGCGCGATCTTCAGGAAACCACGTGCGGCATAGAATCGTGCAGCTAACTCGTACGCTAGCCCCTCATTGTTGAGGAAGCCGTTGTCATGCGCCGACCGGATCGCCTGTTCATATAGCTGCTCAGCGTCAAGCACGCGACCCTCGATTCGTGCCATTTCGGCGCGAATCATTGCGAAGCGATTTTCAAAGTTCTCCGGGCAATGTTGTGCCCAGATCTCGTACTGATTGTGGTGTGCAGACAAGGCCTCGAAATGCTCGTTACGGGAATCGCCTATTGCGTTGTCAAGAGAGGCTGCCCGTGAGAGCGCGCTGTAAAAGTGATACTCCGCGACTTCAAAAAAGGAGGGAGACGTCCAAAGCAGTCGCTTCGCGTTTAACGATGCCTCAATCGCAACGGAGTAGTCACCCGCGAGAAAGCGGGCTTGTAGCTTGCGGATCCAATACCAACATTCCGGCAGCGCCAAAACAGGGTCGCTGGCGAAATGACGCTCGAACTGTAGCTCTTGGAATTGTGCGTCATCAAACGATCCGAATGTTGTTGTCAGACCGCGTAAGGTTCGGATCAAGCCGAGTTGAGCTGTGATGCAGTCTATGACGAGACCAAACCTAATGCTCGTCGCGAACTGAAGGCCAATTTCGGCTTCACGCTGCACCTCTGCCAATGGATCTCCCGCCGCGAGATAGTTTGTATACAAAACATTGCGGCTGTATGCGGCATAGGTGAGGTCGCCAATCCTGTTGGCGGCGTTGAAACAGCGACTTTGAAGCTCCCGCGCCTGCTTGATGTGTTTCGTCCATGGAACAATAAGAGTCCCGAAGGACATATAAGTGCGCGCCTTATATCGCTGCAGTCCATGTTGCTCAACCAGATCGTAGCCAAGTTTGCCAAAGCGAAAGCCGGCCGGGTAATTTCCGAAACGAGGTCCCGCGAGCATTCCCAACCACACATAGGCGTAACAGGAGCCGTCACTGTTGCCGTGTTCGAGACTGAGGTTGACCATGCGGCAAATAACAAGAGCCAGAAGTTTCGCGTCGATGAACAATGCAGGCGTCACAATCTCGGTAAAGACGTCTAGCATGTCGAGCACATCCTGGTTATTGGCCAGAGGTAAGCTGACAAGGTCCTCGATTTGTCGGCTGCCCAATAGGGACCAGATTCGATCGTATTCCCGAGAAACTTCTTCCTCACGCGGGTGCATGGACCAATTCGTGCCGTGAACTGTTAGATATTCGAGGAAGACCTGAACCGCGCGATCACTGCGATCCAACGCTGTGTAAAGAGTCAGGCGCAATCGTGTGATCAGAGCGATGTCGTGTGCGCCTCTGGCTCGGTCCGCCAACATGGTTAAGCGACGTTCTGCGGATGCCATATCTGTGGTGAGTAGTTCGCATTCGGCCAGGAGAGATTCGATCGAGAAAACAAGGCCGTAATTGCGGTTCCAGGTATCTTCGGTCGACGATTGTCGCGCGGCCTGAAGGTAATCGCTCGCTCGTGTTGCGAGTACGCTGAGGTTTTCTTGCTCTGACGGATCCGCAGTCGGTGTTACATACTCTGAGAAGAGAGACTCAGCCGAAAAAACTACCTCGTAGTCATGACTCCATGTCTCGTCGGCCAACAGTTGACGTGCAATATGAAGGTACTTGATCGCGGAGGCATATGCCGTTGAGGCCTTCGCTCGCCTCGCTGCAAGGAGATTCAATTCGGCGACGCTTTGACGGTCGGCCAGGGAACCGATGAGGTGATGGCTTCGACTGAATTGGTTGACGATGTCGAAGATCCCCTCCTCAATTTCATCTGGAGAGCTGTTTGAGACCATCAGCATGCCAATTCTGAGATGCATCTCTCCGCGCGAGTCTTCAGGGATCAGAGAATATGCGGCTTCCTGAACGCGATCGTGAAGAAAGTGATAGGAGTCTTTCGAACGCAGGATAAAGCCAGCATCCAGCGCTTCGGCCAGGCGCGCATGCATTTGCTCCATCGAACCTTCGGAGACCATGCGCATGACCGTAAAATCTGCGCCACCTCCCAGGCAGGCCAGTTGCTTCAATGCGTTCTGCGCTTCAGGGGCTAGGTGGGCCATTTTCCCGACCATGAGATCTATCACATTGTCTGTGTAGCCTTTGGCCTGAATGTGATTGAGATCCCACGACCATTGCCCTGAAACATGATCGAACGTAAGCAAACCCTCTTCGCAAAGCGTGGAAATGAATTGGATGGCGAAGAAGGGGTTACCACTCGTCTTGTTATGAACTAGTTCAGCAAGCGGGCCAGCTTGCTGCGTCTTGCAGCGAAGCGCATCTGCAACCAATTGAGCCAAGTCTTTTCGAGTGAGAGGGGCGACTACAATGTCCTGCAACAATGCCCCTGTCTGGCGTATTTCCTGCAGTTTGCGACTCAGTGGATGTGTCGAGTCCACCTCATTGTCCCGATAAGCCCCGATCAGCAGAAGATGCTTCAAGTCGGGCTGAGTCAGCAGATACTCGATCAAGTCCAGGGTCGCCGCGTCGAGCCACTGCAGGTCGTCAAGAAAGAGTGCAAGAGGGTGTTCCGGTGCTGCGAACACGCCGACGAATCGACGGAATACCAGATGAAATCGTGCCTGGGATTCTCGCGGGGGAAGTTCAAGAACTGGAGGTTGCTCTCCGATGATGGCTTTCAGTTCAGGAACGAGACCCACGATAAGTTGTCCATTCGGACCAAGGGCATCATGAAGAGCATTTCGCCACCGCGATAACTCCTCTTCGCTCTTGCTCAGGAGTGCGCGCGTGAGGTTCTGAAATGCCTGGGCCAACGTGGCGTAAGGGATATCACGCTTATATTGATCGAATTTCCCCGATGCAAACAGGCCACGCGGAGGAACCAAGGGCTTGTGCAGTTCGTTAACGATCGCGGACTTACCGATTCCGGAATAGCCTGACACCAGCACCAACTCTGGCCTGCCTCCGGCAACTACACGATCAAAGGCGGCGAGCAAGATCGCGATTTCCCGCTCTCTACCGTATAGCTTCTCCGGCATCAGCAGACGATCTGGAGCGTCGTCCTGGCCGATCGAGAAATCCGAGATGCGCCCATGCGCCTCCCATTCTTGGAGGCAACGCCGGAGGTCGCGCTCCACGCCAGATGCGGTCTGGTAACGTTCCTCGGGTGTTTTTGCGAGAAGTTTCATGATGATTCCGGACACACATGCCGGCGCATCCTTGCGTCGGTCATGAGGCGGAACCGGATGCCTCGCGATGTGGCAATGTACCCATTCAAGCGGGTCGGAAGCTGTAAAAGGCAGTGCCCCGGTGAGCATTTCGTAGAACACGACGCCCAGTGAGTAAAGATCGCTTCGAGAATCGACGGAGCGATTCATCCGCCCGGTTTGTTCAGGAGCCATGTACGGAAGAGTTCCGATAATGAGTTCGGGAGGTTCGGCGTTTTGGCGCTCGCGCCGAAGGCGGGAAGCGATCCCAAAGCCCATGAGCCGAACCTCCCCCGTGGCTGGGTTAACCAGAACATTGGTTGGCTTCAGATCCTTGTGAATCAGCTTTTGCTGGTGCAAGCTGCCGAGAACTGTTGTAAGACCCAGGGCGAAACGGAGGAACTGCGCTGTCTCAATCGGCCTCGAAAGCAATTGGTCGAGAGTTTGGCCACCTGGATCTTCGAGGATGAGTGATACCTGTGCCCCTGCTTCTGAAAGGGCCGTGGGACGTACGGCCCATGCCGAGTCCAATTCACTCCTTAGTGAGTATTCGTGACGAATCTTGCTGAGTGTCTCCGGCGTTGGTCGGGTGGAAGCTGGAGTCAGAACCAGAACGGAAGCTAGTTCAGGTAACTTCGGATGAGCACGTGAGAGAACGAATTCGCCATCATCACGAAGGCGGTCGAGAGAGTACCCCGAAACTTGCACGATGATCCCCCACGCCATCACCGTGCTTTCGAATGACGGCAACGAGCACAGGTGACCAATGATGCTTTTGGGGAATTCTAGAACCGCTTCCTGACAGGAGCAACAACATTAGAGGTTAAGTACACGTTACAAAGTGCGACGGAAAAGGGCAATCGTTGCGACTTTTCAGGGAATCGGGCATCGTTGGAAACGGCTTTGCCATCAGGGTAAGTGAAACCTGCGGCCGCGGCTTTCTGTTGTACATCGATTCTCTTTTACTCAGTATTGTCTTTTGCCTCGTCGCTTGCTTTCTCTGACGCCAGATCAAGGTTCTGCCGATCCTCATCTAACGGAAGAATGCAGGCACCGATTTCCGATGGAGCCGTATCTTCGAAAATTAAGATTGCGCGAACCTCTTCCTCTGCCTCTTCCAAGTAAATCTCTTCCTGACTAGCGATCTCCTCGTAGTATTCGTCGAGGTCATTTGAACCGTCGTAACCGTTTCTATTGTCGCTTGACATCGTGATCACACTCCCAGGCTTGTCTCGATGTAAAAACCGATCAGGAGCTGCTTTTGTGACAGTCCTTTGTCACATTCAAGAGGATTATTCGGTCATAAGGGCGAGGATCGAAGCGCAGTGATGCACTTGCTGTTGGCAAGCGAAGAACTGGTGAGCGACGCCGTCGCACCCTGACCACCATCCCGGACCGAAAGGAGACTCGCGATGTCACTGTCCAAAGAGGTGAAAGGACTTGGAATGCCCTGGGAGGAGCAGTACGGCTACGCCCAAGCCATAAAGGTAGGTGACACGATCTACATCTCCGGCCAGCTCAGCCATGACGACCAAGGAAACATGGTTGCCCCTGCGCCTTTAGATGGCACGGGTCGGATCGTCGACCACTCAAACATGGAAGCACAAATGCGCCAAGCGTATGCGAATGCAAAGAAGATTCTTCACCAGTTCGGTGCGACTTTGGAAAACGTCGTTGAGGAGGTTCTTTACGTCACGGATATGGAAAGAGCTTTCGGGGTGGCGGGAATCGTTCGAAAGGAAGCGTACGGGGCGAACAAACCAGCGGTGGCAAGCACCATCTTGGTGACACCTCGGCTGGCACTCCCAAATCAGCTCATCGAAATCAAGCTCGTTGCCAAGATGCGATAAGATCACGAGTGAACATCGGTATTGCAATCAGCGGGCAAGTGAGACCGCCAACGATTTCAAGGTACGATCAACTATGAACCCCGCCGTCAATTCAGGTCGCAATCAATGCCCATCACCTGCACGAGCTAAAGTGCCAATCGATGCGCCGCTGGGCCCCGCAGCGTATGGAAGGATGTTCCCAGAATTGGCGCCGTTTGAAGCTGATGAGCAATTCCTACATGCTCTTGGTCGGTTAGGTGGTGTTTGCGATTGCGGAGATATCGATGATTCTGCCGATTCATTAGGGGAAACCGCCGCTGGTTGGCCTATCTTGGGTCAATTTGTCGCTCACGACATTACGGCTGACCGATCCAGTTTGCGATCCGATGTCGACACTTCAGAGCTACGCAATGCTCGCAGGCCGCAACTAAATCTTGAATGCCTCTATGGCGATGGACCGACCGGCCATCCATTTCTTTACCAACGCGACGATCCTGCAAAGTTCCTGCTAGGTGCAGATGGATTAGACGTGCAACGAAATGCTGAGGGCACTGCAGTCATCAGCGACCCACGTAATGATTCGCACACGCTGATTTCCCAGATGCATTTGGCGATGCTTAAAGCGCATAACGCCTTCGTCGATGAACTCCGTCTGGACGGAGTACGGGATGATCGGGTATTCGACGAAGCATGCCGGCTGTTACGTTGGCACTATCAGTGGAGCATTTTGAATGAGTTTCTGCCCACTCTCGTTGGAAGTTTGCTTGTCGATCAGGTGCTTAAAGAGGGGCCGAAATGGTTCCATCCTTCTCACGATGGATACATACCGCTCGAGTTTGCCGATGCAGCTTACCGGTATGGCCATTCACAAATTCGTTGCCGGTACCGGTTGAACTTGCACACAGATCCCGTACCGCTCTTTCCTGATCTCCTGGGATTCCGTGCGGTACCGCGGGACCGGCTCGTCGACTGGGCATTGTTCTTCGACGTGCCTGGGAAAGCGCCGGCACAGCGCTCCAAAAAGATCGATGGAAAGCTCGTGCGATCCCTGATCGAGTTGCCTGTAGCCGTCACTGGGCAGTGCGAAATCGAGGACTATCATTCGCTCGCTGTTCGTGACCTGCAACGAGGGCAGGGTGTCAGACTACCGTCCGGAGAGGCTGTAGCCCGTCACCTCGGGGTTATTCCTCTTAACGCGAAGCAGGTTGGCATCGACTCCGTGGGCTGGCAAGGCGAAACCCCCCTCTGGTACTACATTCTCCGCGAGGCTGACGTCTGTACGGGAGGTCATCGACTCGGTCCCGTAGGTGGCCTGATTGTAACGGAGGTATTGGTTGGGCTGATCGACGCAGATGAAACATCGTTTCGCCGTAACGAAAAGGAATGGCGCCCCCTAAAAACCATCGCAGAGTTGCTGAGCGCTTAGTAAGGATTTTCGCGCTTACCTCCACTGCAGTCGTAACTCCCTCCAAACAGTCTCCCTCCCGACGCCTCGATTTTTATCCGGTTACTTCAACAACATCACGTCACGAAACGCTGTGACGTTTGGTCTTAGCAGATACAAGAGACTGATGGCAGCCAAATGCCGTCGCGAAGACTGAAGGAGTATCCAAATGAAAATCGTAGTTATCGGCGGCACTGGCCTCATCGGGTCAAAGCTTGTCAAAATCCTTCGTGAGCAGGGCCACGAGGCAGTGGCGGCTGCGCCTAACTCAGGTGTCAACACCCTGACCGGCGAGGGCCTGGCCGAAGTGCTGAAAGGCGCTTCGGTGGTAGTTGACGTATCGAATTCTCCGAATTGGGAGGAGTCGGCTGTACTGAACTTCTTTGTAACCTCAACTCGCAACCTGCTGAGCTATGAAGCAGTGGCAGGCGTCAAACATCACGTTGCATTGTCCGTTGTAGGAACACAGCAACTCTTCGAGAGCGCTTATTTTCGTGCCAAGATCGCACAAGAGAGGCTGATCGAACAAGGCTCGATTCCCTACACCATTGTCCACGCGACGCAGTTCTTCGAGTTCGTGAAGGGAATTGCCGATATTTCGATGGTTGGCGACAAGGTTCATCTGCCTCCAGTGCTTTTCCAGCCAATGTCAGCCGACGATGTCGCGAGTGCCGTCGCCAGCGTCGCCCTGGAGCCACCGCTCAACAGCACAGTCGAAATCGGTGGGCCGGAACAGTTTCGTCTGGATGAACTCGTTCGCCGGCGCCTGGCGCAGCTAGGAGACCGACGCGACGTCATCGCCGATCCGAGTGCGACTTACTCCGGGGCAAGGGTGAAGGATAAGACGCTTGTACCGGGCAGCGGTGCGCGACTCAGCAAAACAACCTTCGATACCTGGGTCAAAGAATCTGAAGCAAAAACTGCAAGCTCCAAATCTTCGGCGGCATGACGACTCGCGGAATACCCAGGACAAGTAACCGAGCACCCACGCCTAATGAAAGGATAACTATGAAGTTCAAAAAAATGGTCTTGGCCTTGACGTTCCTGACGGCTGCCACGCTGGTAGCCCAAGAGGCAAAGGTCACCACACTCATGTCTAAGGACCTGAAGGAATCTCCCGGAAAACAGGGCTTGATGCTGATGATCGAATATCCGCCGGGCAGCACTGACCCGGTCCATCGGCACAACGCACATGGGTTTATCTACGTCCTGGAAGGTTCGATCGTGATGCAGGTGAGAGGTGGTCAAGAGGTGACACTCACACGCGGCCAAACCTTCTATGAAGGCCCAGACGATGTTCACGTCGTTGGACGAAACGCAAGTAAAACCAAGCCGGCAAGATTCGTCGTGTTCTTCGTGAAGGACAAAGACGCTCCAGTGCTGGTACCCGCTGACTAAGTTCTCAAAACCCACGAGCAGTACCGCTCGCGAAAACTTTAGGAGAGATCACATGAGCACAATCACGGTGAAAGACGGCACGACCATTTACTACAAGGACTGGGGCAAAGGCCCGGTCGTCACCTTCTCACATGGATGGCCGCTGAGTTCCGACGCGTGGGACGGCCAGCTTCTGTTCCTGGCCCAGAACGGCTTTCGCGTTATTGCCCACGACCGGCGTGGCCATGGTCGTTCCAGCCAGGCTTGGGGCGGGAACGATATGAACGGTTACGCGGATGATCTAGCAGCTCTCATCGAGAAGCTGGATCTCAAAGACGTGACACTGGTGGGTCATTCCACTGGTGGAGGTGAAGTCGCACGTTATATTGGACGCCACGGTACCGCGCGGGTTGCTGCAGCCGTTCTGATCGCGGCAGTACCGCCAGGCTTGGTAAAGTCCGCTTCCAACCCGCAAGGAATCCCTATCGAGGTGTTCGACGGACTACGCAGCAGTCTTATCAAGGACCGCTCGCAGTTTTACAAAGACTTCGCCCTCATGTTTTACGGTGCAAATCGAGCGGGTGCAAGCGTGTCCCAGGGAACGCTTGATCAGTTCTGGTTATGGAGCATGCAGGGTGGTCTCGAGAACATCCACGACAGTATCAAGGCATTTTCTGAAACCCAATTTACGGAAGATCTCAACAAGTTCGACATACCAACCCTCCTGATGCATGGTGAGGATGATCAGATCGTGCCGATAGACGATTCATCGAGACGCTCTGCAAAACTCATCAAAGGGGTGCAGGAAATCTACTATCCGGGGCTGCCTCATGGCCTCACTGCTACGCATCCGGACCGCGTAAACGCTGACCTGCTGAAATTCCTGAACTCCGTTCAGAAGGCCCGCAAGACCGCAGCCTGATCCATCTGCTTCACCGCCGGAGATTGAGGAACCTATGTGCGGCACGCAGGGGAACGGAGTTTTCGCGATTTCTTCCGATTGCCACCGACGAAGGAGAATCGCAGCCAGTTGGTGGACCCTGCGTGTGGCACATAGGGAAGGATCCTAAGTGGAGTATGGGCTTGAATTTTCGAGGAGTGGCAGGATAAGAACGAGTAGCAGTTGCTATTTCAACCAGGCTGCCGGTGCCGCCTAGAGCCCCAACCTTCGCGTGTGTCTGCGTCGCAGCCACCAGAGCAGGCTGATCAGAAAGATGATCGTTGCTAGAGCCAAGCTTCCATGCGTTAGCACGGACTCGATCGCATGCCCAAGAAAATAGGCTGAAGTTGCGACAACCGCCACCCACACGATTGCTCCCAAAGCATTGAAGATCAGAAAGTGTTTCCAGGGCATCTTGAGCGTACCTGCAAGCGGTCCGGCCAGGACGCGAAGCCCGGCGATGAAACGTGCGAAGAAGACGGCAACGGCCCCACGACGGCGAAACAGATCCTCTCCTTTGCGAATTGTCGCTGGGTCGATATGAAAGATCTTTCTATATCGTGCAAGCAGAGGAGAGCCGGCGTATCGGCCAAGAGCGAAGCCGAGATTGTCGCCAGTAATTGCGGCAAAGATAGCTACCAGTGCGACTAAGACGATATTCAGTTGATGCGTGGTGCGGGACAGGACACTGGCTGTGATCAGAATGGTTTCACCGGGAAGTGGTATCCCGGCGTTTTCCAAGAGGAGCCCCACGAGAACGGTCAAGTAACCGTACTGCAAGAAATAGTAAGAGAGGTGCTCCAGGACCCAATGTGCCACGATGGGTAAGTTGCATCTTTACTACATGCGGGTTGTGCTCGCGCGAATCTCGAATGGACAAAGGCTTGGCTCAGAATCGAAACAAGATATTCAGCGCAACCGACTTGCCGGGCCCGCAGCGGCATGGATCCTCTACCTGTGGTCGTTTCCAGAAGATAGTTTCTCCATTACTGCAATCAGTTCTCTTAGCTCTACGCTCGGACAGGGCAGAGAACTCCGATGGGGGACGGTAATATTCCGGGTCAGATCCTGTCAGTCATCGATCGGAGAAGATCCACAAGCTTGTCAAAAGAGCCGCCATAGCCTTGCGTGAGACTGCCAGACGAGCATAGTCCGACGAAATATTCGACTTCCTCTGGAGTTGCACCGAACGGGTCGGCATGCAAAGTCACTGTTGTTTGACCTGCTTCGGTGGCGAAGCTCACATCATTTTCAATTTCAAGAGGGCAGAGTTCACTGAACGGGGCTCGTGCGATGCCACACTGTGCGTTCGCAAACGAATTGAGCCACCGCAACCTGCGCTTTGGAACGATTTCTCGATAATTGAAGCGTCCCCAGGTGGGCGGTGCACCTGCGAAGTTCATCGCATAATGGAAAAATCCACCTGCGCGGAAGTCGAGAGACAGTACCTCAATCGCGCATCCCTTTGGACCCCACCACTTCGTGAGTTGCTGCGGATCGCTCCAAGCTTTCCACACTCGTGCAAGCGGAGCCGGGAAAGTGCGTTGGATTTCAAATGATTGCCGAGCTGCTGTCTCTTTATCTTTTACGTGCATTTTGTTTTGCCTTTCTGGCCTTCTGCCCATCCGATTGCAGAAATTCATTGAGACGATCGAAGCTGTCCTCCCAGAGACGACGATAGCTGCCGATCCATTCAGCAGCACGAGCAAGCGGAGCTGGGTTCAGACGAACCGGACGGAATTGTGCTTCCCGTCCACGCGTCACCAGTCCGGCTTCCTCCAGAACCTTCAGGTGTTTTGATATCGTCGGTTGCTTCAGATCGAAGGGAGCTTGCAGTTCACCGACGGTAGCGTCTCCGAGCGCAAGCTTCGCGAGGATGGCGCGCCTGGTCGGGTCAGCTAAGGCGGAAAAGATCTGGTTGAGCTGTACTTGAGATGTCATTGTAAATTGCTACTTGGCTATATAGCTGAGAAGAGATTAACGGCAAGGCGCGGATCTGTCAATGGGAGATTATGCGGCTGATCACGGTTATGTGTAGCAGTAAAGCTTCAACTTGTTGATGAGGACGCTGCGAGATGTTCGGCAAGCACTTCCGCACCTGTAACCGAACTCGTACACTGTTGGTGAAATGAACAGAACCGCAGCATTCTATCTCCCACTCATGCTGTTTTGCTTTTTCTCGGTTTCATTCTCATTTGCCGGAGACACACCCCTAACCCTGCTTCCCCAGCCCAAACAAATCGACGTCGGAACAGGCGAGGTCTCAATCCGCGATGGATTTGTGGTCCGGTATTCCGGCGTTCAGGACGAGCGCATAACGCGAGCCGTTAATCGTATTTACGACCGTATTTCGCGCAAGCTGGGCTTCGTCGTAATGAAGGAGCCTGCCGTCGCGAACGCTCCCACTCTGACCATCGCTTGCGAGAAGAAGTCGGGTGACGTTCAGAAGGTGACCGATGACGAGTCATACACACTGGAAGTAACCGCCAATGGCGTTTCGCTTCAGGCAGCCGAGCCAATCGGCGTGTTACGTGGACTCGAGACCCTCTATCAACTCGCCTACAACACCGGCGATGGCTACGGCGCATTGCCAATGATCAAGATCGTCGACTCACCACGATTCCAGTGGCGCGGTCTTTTGCTCGATGTCGCCCGGCATTACATGCCCATGGAGCAGATCAAGCGTGAGGTGGATGGCCTTGCGGCGGTGAAGATGAACGTATTGCATCTGCACCTGTCCGACGACCAGTCGTTCCGCGTAGTCAGCCGGAAATATCCGGAGCTCACGGAGAAGGCAAGCCACGGCGAGTTCTATACGCAGGAGCAGGTCAAGGACCTCATTGCATATGCGCGGGACCGAGGTGTGCGCATCGTGCCTGAATTCGATGTTCCCGGTCACACCATGGCGTGGCTGGCGGCATTTCCGGACCTCGCTGTCCTACCTTTCGACAATAACGAGAAATTTACGAAGTTCGGCGGCTACGGCAACACTCTCGATCCGTCGAACCCCAGGCTGATGAAGATGCTTAGCACACTCTTCGGTGAGATGGCAGCGCTCTTCCCAGACGAGTATTTCCATATTGGCGGCGACGAAGTGGTCTACTCCGTGTGGCAGAAGAGCCCATCCATCGCTGAGTTCAAGAAGAAGCACAACCTGGCGGACGACCGGGCGTTGCAGGCCTATTTCAACATTGAACTCGAGAAAGCTCTGAAGAAGCACAAGAAGAAGATGATGGGCTGGAATGAGATTCTTCACGCCGACCTGCCCACCACCACAGTGATCCAGAGCTGGGTCGGTACATCGGCGTTAGAAGAGGCCGTTCAACGCGGGTATCCAGTGGTGGTTTCGCTGGGCTATTACCTCGACAACTATATGCCCGCGTCGTTCCATTACATGGTGGATCCCCTTCAGCCCAATCCGCAAACATACGACGACTTCATGGGGGCCATCCCGGGCGGCAAGAAGAATAAGGGCCTCATCGCAGACCGCGACGCAGCGAAGGATTTCAAGCCTTCGCCGCAGGCAGAGAAGTTGGTGATGGGTGGTGAAGCGGCTGAGTGGGCCGAGGTGACAACGCCGTGGTCCATCGACGCTGAAATGTGGCCGCGACTAGCCGCCATCGCTGAGCGGTTCTGGTCGCCTGCCGACGTGAAGGACATCCCTTCGCTTTATCGGCGACTCGATGTGCTCACGCTCGAACTCTCAGACCTCGGCATCAGTCCCGACGAGACGCTGAGGGTGCTGCGTGCACGACTGGCAGGATCCGCTGCCGACGCAAAGGTCATCGATGTCTTTGCAGAAGCCGTTGAGCCGATCAAAATCTTCACCCGGCACATCCGCCAGAAGAAGGCGGGTATGTACAGCATCAATACGCCGATTAACAGGCTGGTCGACGCGGTACCACCTGAAAGTCGAGTTGCTCGGCTGTTTCACGATGCCGTCAACGATTGGCTCACCAGTAAAAAGACGCCAAGCCTCAAATTCATCCGCAAGACGCTGCAGCGCTGGCAGAACAACGATCCTAGAATTTCAAAACTGGCCACCACCAATCCGCGTTTGGTGGAAGCGAAGCCGCTGGTGGATTCCTTGCGCGCATACCTGAATGCTGCCTCCGACGCGATCGGCTATATCGAACGTGGTGAGCAGGCTCCAGCGTGGTGGACGGAGGCGCAGCGGGCTGTGCTTAGCGCGCCGCGTAGCGACGCTGCCGACGTACAGATCGCAATCGACTGTGACGTGCGCCGATTGGTAGACGCCGCTTCAGGAGTAAGTAACAGCAACACCTCTAGATTCTGTATCGGGGATGTCAATCCTCAGCCGGCACAGGGTTCCGCCGGCTCATCGCAGAATTGAGGATTCGAAGCAACGGCGAACCCGCGTTTCGCCGTTGCTTCTCTTGTTAGAGAGCTATCTAGAAGCGGTACGATCCGCTCATGAACAGGGCGCGTCCCGGTTCCGCCACCTTGAGACCGGACCGAAATGGATCGCGGCTATAGGAAAAGCTTTCGTAATAAAACCGGCTCAGCAGGTTGTCGACTGCAAAGTTGACGTTGAACCGTGACCGCCGAACCCCGACCTTCAAGTTCATGATGCCGTAACCCGGCGTCGGTTGTTCATTCAGGTCGCGATCCACTCGACGTTGCGCGCCCGCCACAGTTCCACCAACTTGCGCATAAAGCCAGTCGTTTGCATACCTGATATTCAGCCAGCTTTTAGTGGGCGGCAGCTCGACGATGTTGGAATTGAAAACGTCGATTACGGGGTTCGTATCCTTGCTTCCTCGGGTGAGCGATGCTCCGCCGGAAAGTGCAACGAACTTCCCGATCGGCTGAGATAGATTGATCTCTCCACCGTACATCTGGGCATTGAGGTTAGCGTACGACTGGGAAACCGAATTCATGACGCCCGGAACGTTATTGACACGCCTTTGACGATGCAAGGCGATGTAGTCATCTAGCTTGCTGAAGTAGAAGAGCACTCTCAGCCGGGTGTCGCGACGCCTGATCGATAAGCCCATGTCCGCTTCGGAATTGCGAACAGGTTTCAGGTCAGGATTTCCCACCCAGTCCTGGTTCATTCGCTGTAACAAAAAATACCGCTCTTGTGGGTCCGGAACACGCATGGTGCTTCCTATACCAGTCAGCAGGTCGAGTCCCTTGAGCAGCGATACGGTAAGCCGGACATTACCTCCAGCGAAGTTGTCCGAAGAAGAGGTCGAAGTAGTGTTGTTGTATGCGTAGTACAGGTTGGGCAAAAGTGTTGATGGCGAAATCCCTGATTCGACATGATCGAATCGGGCACCGCTCTGCAGCCGGACACGCGCTGTTAGCTGCCGATCGACTTCCGCGTACGTACCCACCGAGGTTGTGGTGGCGTCCGGAAGCGAATTCTGCATGCGCTCGCTGGAACCTGAGCGCATTTGCGTGATCGCGTTCCACGTCCGCCGGTAACTTTCGACTCCCATGGTTACGTCGCCAGGAATATCGGCGGCGGCGTTGATGCCGAACGAACTGGTTACAGCGTGCGTTTGCATGCTGTAGGGCAATATCCCGGAACTCGTCCTCCGGGCGTCGTTCATCAGGTGATTCACTTTGGTGCCGAAGCCATCTATCCTCACGCTCCGGACGAACCCCGAAAGATTTCGGGCTGCGTATTTGATCGTGGCGCGATCGGCATTGTCGTAAATCGCGTCCATCATCAGGTAGGGATAAAGGCCGAGCCCGTTCTGCTGGCGCGAGTAACCGATATCGAGCCTCTGTTTAGTGCCCGGAGTGAAAACGAGAGAGCCCCAACCGGAGTGGCCCTCGAAGGCTCTTGTGTTGCTGACCTCGGGCCGGAAGTTGCCGTATGACGTGAAGCGACGTCCACTGCCGTCTTTGTACGGATCGGATGTTCGAAACGCGTATCCGGCGCTGAATCCAACCAGTTTCTTGTCAGTGCTCATTTCAATGGAGGGGTTGTAGTAACCAAAAGAGCCGTAGCTGAAGCTGGGAACAACTCGAAGGCCCCTAACCTCTTCATCGCGCGTGATGATCCTGACTGTTCCTCCCAGGCTGCCTTGGCTGCGGACGTCGTATGGGCCTTTCACAACTTCCACGCGGTCCACCTCGGCGAAATCTACGTGTGAAGCGCTGGGATCCATATTGTTCGGGCAGGCTCCATAAATGCGGGCGCCGTCGACTTGGACGTTGATGTTGTCCTGCTGAAAACCACGCAATACTACGTCGTTGGCGATGCCGGCCTTGCGAATCTTGGAAATGCCAGTTACCGACTGCAGCGCTTCGCCGACGTCCTTGGCTGAGCTTTCTCGGACATCCCTGATTTCAATGCTGTCTTCGTTCAACTCCTGCGAATCTGGCTCACGTTTTTCTGCCGGCGTGTTTTGCGCAGCAAGGCATCCTGCCGCGAGCAAAAGCGCGGCAATCGTTCGTACGATCACGTCGTTCTTTCCTTTCCAGTATGTATGGACACACGTCGGCACCGGCGCTCTGGAGCCGATTCATCGTTCGATTTACGAAAGGAAAGAAGGAGGAGACCGAGGAGAAGCGCTGTTTAAATCGACCCGACTGTAACGGTCGCCCACCCGGTCCGGAACCAGAAGGGCTACTGCGGGTAGCGGAACTGAATTCGGGTGAATTACGACAACCGCTCGGGCGATCGGCGCGGTCAGGTGTTGAGCCTTTTCGCATTGGTGTTCGTCTGACCACCAACCGGGGCTCTTGCGTTCTTTACAGTGGCACCGACCGTACGCTCGAATACAACATTCATGCCCTTGAGCCGGAGGTGGTTGAACAAGCAGACCTAGGCTCGGCCAGCCAAACAGCAAGGCCAGCGCGGCAGAGATCGCAGCTTGTCTAGATTTGTGAAGCATCAGGCGAGCCGAAGGGCGCAGCTCGCCTGATTAGATTCAGGAACAAGGGTCACCGTTTCGAGAAGTTCGTAGTCAGCAATGATGTCATGCATAACTTATGCTGATTTCGAATAGAAGGAAGGTGACGAGTTCGGCCCGCCCGTAAGGACCTACGCAGCCGGCCGAAGCGTCCGGCTGCGGATCCCATCCTCTTCCGCGCAATGGCACTTGCTGCGTTGTGCGAACGTGCTATGGCACACCGGACAATAGTCCAGTTCTTCCGTCCGGGACCGTTCCTGCTCGCTGGCGTCTATTCCATCAGGTCGTTCTCTCATAACTGATCTCCGCGGCCATTCATGCCGCAACAGCCTCCGATTCTGTTTGATGCTGAACTTCGAGGATCTTGAAGCGCCTTTCTCCCGACGGCACGGTCCATTCCACGATGGAGCCAACCCGGCAGCCGAGAAGCGCTGTCCCAATCGGTGCCAGTACGGAGATGCGCTTTTCCTCCACGTTGGCGTGTTTTGGCAGCACGATCTGGTAACTCAGTTCGCGTTCGCTATCGAGGTCCCTCATCCGAACCCATGAGCCGAGCGCCACTACCCCGCTGGGAGTTGCACCTTTTCTTACCACGGCGCGATCCAGTTCGAACTCGAGTGCATCCAGATTGTCGGCATCCCGATGTCCGGGACGTCTCGAAGAGTCGATCAACCTGCGCAGACGGTCCAGGTCCGTTGCAGAAATCATTATCTTGTTCGCTTTCATTGTCTTCACTCCTGTTCTCCGATTCAGGCTGCTGGCCTGTTGAATACATGTTCTCGACTCCAGTACACCGTCGCAGGTACTGCGGTGATACGCACGAAATGAACCGTCAGGATGCGCCAGTCCCTTACCGTGCTGATCTCCAGTGCGTTTCGATACTGCCGTTCTCCGCAGGAGGTCAACTTTTCGATCGCGAGAGCCAGGGCCGCGTAGTAGCTAAACCCCGTTGCCCAGGCGCCTAACCTCGGCCAACGGCGGAACTGCCATCCCCGCGTTCGCAACTCACGCTCGAACGTGCCTCCTTCGATGCCTCCGAGAATTGACCATTTCCCGAATGGCCAACCCTCCAGCGACAGTTCGTGCGGCAGCCGGATCATGCGCGAGTACACCAGAACCGAGCCTGGACGGATTACATCGCGCAGTTTCGAGCACCACGGCAGCGTGCGCACCAGGCCTCGTTGTCCGGCGTATTGATCCTCCGCTGCGACTGCCGCATCGGGAAAAGTAGTACCTTTGCACTTTTCAGTAACCTCCACTTCGCCACTCCTGAGTTGTAATGGGCCGGTGAGTGATCCCCGCCCTTTGTTATCCGCTGAGAGTGATGAGCAACACGAGCAGTCCTATGGCGATGATTCCGCCCAGAAGCGACAGCAAGCCACGCAGCATCTCGGCGCTGATCGGTTTTCGTTCGCGATCGACAGTGCTCCCAATTGTTTGAAACATCTTCGTGGTCCTCCTTTTCACAGTCTGGGTTTTCTGGGTTGTTTACGCAGCCATTCGTATGGAATCGCGGCCGATCCTTGCTTCGCGGACCCGTTCCAGTTCACGGCCGAAGAGCCGCCCGATACGCCCGGTCGCGCGGTCAAGTGCGGAGAACAGATCCATATCTGCTTCTTCTACCGCGACTCTCCCGAACGGCAGTACCTCTGCACTGATCCGGCACCGGTGCTCTTCTCTTCCTCCTCCGGTAATTCGTACCGTGATTTGCCCGACTCGACTTCCAAACCGGCCGAGCGCAAACCGGAGCCGTCTCTCGACGTATGACTTGAATACTTCCGCTAGTTCGGCTTCATTGATTCGAACGATGGTCTGCATTAGCTCCTCCATGTTTGTTCTGTATTCACTGTAGGTCATATAAAGGATTAATAAAAGTACATAAGATGTATAATTCAATTAACATTAAGTTAATGATAGCATCGAGGGAATCTGACCATGGAATGGTTTAATTACCATCACCTTTTGTATTTCTGGACCGTCGTCCGCGCTGGCAGTATCAATCGAGCAAGTCAGGAACTGCGCGTTTCGGCGCCTGCGATCAGCACCCAACTGAAGCTCTTGGAGGATCAGTTGGGTGAGAAACTCATGAAGCGATCGGGCCGCCGTCTTGTGCTCACCGACACCGGAAGACTCGTGTTCAGTTACGCCGAAGATATTTTTGGCCTCGGGAGAGAAATGCTGGACGTGCTGAAGAACCGGCCAATCGGGAGGCCGTTGCGTCTTGACGTCGGCATCGTGGACGTGATGCCGAAGTCGGTCGTTCAGGCTCTGCTTGAGCCGGCGATGGAACTTCCCGAATCGATCCGAATCGTGTGCCGCGAAGCGACCTCCGATCAGCTACTTGGGCGGCTCGCTACGCATGAACTGGATGTGGTTTTGTCGGATGCTCCGGTTGATCCGACCCTCAAGATCCGGGCGTACAGTCACTTGCTTGGCGAGTGCGGCGTGTTGTTCGTGGGAAAAGCGGCTTCAGCGGCGAAGTTTCGGAACAAGTTCCCAAAGTCGCTGGATGGAGCGCCGATGTTTCTGCCGACCGACAACACGGCGCTTCGGCGCAATCTCGACTTCTGGTTTGAGGAGCAGGGAATTCGTCCGTTGATTTTGGGCGAGTTCGAGGACCATGCCCTGTTAAGGGCGTTCGGCGAGAAAGGGCCTGCAATTTTCCCGATTCCAGCGGTGATGGAAGACCAGGTCCGGAAGCAGAAAGGTCTTTCGATCGTTGGTCATACGCAGAAGGTTCGGACGCAGTTTTATGCGATCAGCGCCGAGCGTAAGCTGCAGCATCCAGCAGTGGTCGCAATTTCACGAGCGGCAAGGTCGAAGCTTTTCAAAGGGTAGTTTTGTAACACCGGTCGAAAGACGCCATCGGAGGCACGTTCTGGCTGTTTGTTGCCGAAATTTGACAACCTTCCTTACCTAATCAGCACCTCAATACCCGAGACCTGCAATGTGGTCGAGGTGACGAATGCTTTGGTTCATCTTCTTAGTGCTGCTGGTCCTGTGGATTCTGGGACTGGTGGGCACGTACCAGATTGGGGCGTGGTTGTGGCTTCTGTTGGTTGCTGCCGTGATCGTTCTTATCGTGCAGTTGGCGACCGGCAGGCGAGTCGCACCTTAGCTTCACGCTTTTACCATTTGCATCAGCGCCGTCTTGCAAAGGCACCGTCTTGAAATCAATCGGCGGCGAAGCATCGTGGCAAGAGGCCCGAAGGAGCGGAGCGGAAATGCTCCGCTTTTTCCTTTTTTGGACGTTTTTTCTCAGGTAGTTGCCTCATTGTGTTCCAGAGGGGTGCCGGTACTCTGGAATTTCCAGGAGGTAATGTGCCGCGAGGTGGATGTCCGCCACTGGTGCCGATGTGGCCAGGCGCGCGGGTGGTGGAGAAGAACCCGTATCCGTTTTTTCCGTTCAATCCGCGGTGGCAGTCGGAGATGACGCGTGAGGACCTGGAGACCTTCTGCGCACTGTTGAAGCTGGCGTGGGTGTCGGAACGGCCGGGGTTCCTTCCGGCGCAGCGGGAGGATCTGGCGGCGATGCTTAGAGAATTGGGCAGGCCGGCCAATGTAACCGATATCGTGTTCTCTCAGTTCCAGGCCCAGAAAGGCACCGGCTTCCTGTTCTTTCCACCGCAGTTGCGAGCGCTTCGTCGCCTTGTAGCCGGAGAAGACATGTATTCTCTTCTCTGGGACGAGACCCTGTGAGCGACGACGCTAAGCCTTCCATTCCGAACATCGAGTCCGATCCGGGCGACGTGATGCAGGTTTGTCCGAACTGTTCGACCGAGCTTCGAGACAAGAGCTGCAAATTGGTGTGCCCGCTGTGCGGGTTCTTCCTGAGCTGTTCGGATTTTTACTGAGGGCACCCCCTCCCCCCCTTTTTGCCTTATATAAGAAAACAAAGCAGTTAAGCGAGCGTCGGGCTCTACATATATGATTCCAAAGGATTTATAAGTCCTTTGTTTTCACAATATGGAGAATCTGTATATGAAAACAAGGGAGTTAGACAGCGCATATATGAAAACAAAGGGCTTATGAGTTCATCGGTTCCTCAGTTCGTCAGTAAGGCAAAAAAACAAGTCGTTAGTCCTTAGTCGTTGGTCGTCGGCAAAGACGAAAGGTGGTGAGACGGAAAATTCGTCTTCACCACCTACATATTCAGGATAGCAATTTGGGTGGGGGCAACACGCCAAGGTTTGAAAATTTATTTTGTGAGTGTTTTCAGGATGTTGCGGGGAAAAGGGTGTCGTGACCCCCTTGACATCACTTACGGGTGGTTTTGCCAATTTGGGAAGGGAGCCATTGAGTAATTTGGTGATTTGGTAATTGGGTAATTTGGAAAAACGGGCCGTCAACATTCGTGGTAACCCGGCCCTTTCGGCACAGAACGCCGAAAGGACCGGCCACCCAAGCTGATGCTAACGCGAAGGTTCGGCCAATCGCCACATGAATCCTGTGACAAAGCCCAACAGGGGTACGGTCAGCATCATCGCAGACTGAAACTCTCGCTGATACAGCCATGACCAATAGGCCGAGTAGGTCAATAGTGCGATACCGAACATCGAAGCAGAAAGGAGTCGTCGCTCGGACCATAATGGGGTAAGTGCGATCACAATACCACTGACGATAACGAGCAATGTCGCGGATGAAAACTGCATTCCTCTGCCGCCAGTGGAACCGAACCAAACAAGGGGAGACACACCGATCAAAGCTGTCAGACAGAGAATGGTGGGAATCCATCGGTACCTAAATCTTCTGAGCAAAAATCGAACGCATACGAAAAGGAGTCCTGAGACGAAAATCCCAAGCACAGCAAGTGCTATGTGCCCGCCGGAGGGATCGTCAAACTGATGGCCGAGTAGGCGATTAACATGCCGCTTCAAATCTCTGAACATCGGGGGCCCAATAGCAGAAGTCGTGAGCTCATAGAGAAGGAATCCGAAGGCAACAGTCATTGCAAGCGACAGGTCTCTGAGACGAAGCAATTGCATTCTCATGGTGTTACTCCTCGCAGGCACGCCCTGATCCGGACGTTTTTTCTCCTAAGCACGCGAGGGACCTCGGTCCCCAGTCGATCCAGTTTCGATGAACATTGTCGATCCCGGCTTGTAGGCCCCCTTCCAAGAGAATCTGATTCCGTTATCCAACACCCGGCTGACTTCATTTCCTTGGGCATCTATGGTGACTAACTGGGGTGTTGAGCCACCCTCCTTGTAAATCACGCCTCCGTCCGCTAGAACGTATTGAGCTTCCGTTTCGACCGGAGTAATCCTACTCCAAAGGACCTCACCGGCGGTGTTAAATGCGAGCAGGTTGCGTCCGTGATTGAATGTCGCGATGTAGGAGCCATCTTCGCGCTGAAGAACAGATTGAGGCGCGACGCCCTGATACGCTGGGTCGAGCTGGAGGTTAACTTCTGAGGCGATTTGGCCGTTGGTGATCGTGGTCAGTTTGGAATAGAAGGTTGTCGGTACGGGGCCGGTGCCGCCGATATTATTGTAGGTTCCCTGATCATCCCAATCGCGGGTGTAGAGGTAATACCCACTGCTTACGTCAGGCCACGCCAGAACGACGCCCAGATCGGAATTCGTCAGTGGATCGGTGAAATAGAGCATTATCGAGGCACCTGTCGAACTGTCGTCATAATGGTGACACACGATGGACTGGATTGATGAAATCGTTCAACCCTCAGGGCCACCGGCCCTATCGGCACAGAACGCCAAAAGGACCGGGCACCCAAATCAGTCCTAACGCGAAGGTTCGGCCACCCGCCAAAACCCGAGATAACGCTACAGTGAGGCCACCCGCCCGTCTTGAAACGCCTTCACTGTTATCCACGGGCACCCAAATCCATCCTAATCGGTCTTGATTCTCTCTCCGGATCTACGCAACGAAGAGACAGATTGACGCCTACGTACATTCACGACAGCTAAAATGAACGAGAGTGTTGCGATGCACCAGAACGCTGGCGAGCTTCGTATAGCAAGCCATATATCCTGATTCCATCCGACGGTTACGTCAGGGACGTTTCGCCAAACCAGTTTTTGACTGTATACAAACGCAACGTTTGCGAGGACTGCAACCGCCGCTACAACCAGCAAGCCAATAGCAATGCTCTTAATCCATGCCATCGCGTTATTCACCTTGTTCGTGTTAACAATTGCACGGCCATTTTTCACTGTTTGCAAGGGTTGTCATACAGGGGTACCTGATACCAATGCCAATGCGTCGAGTAGTAGTCGAGATAACACCTGTTCTTCGGGCCCCAGTGAATTAAGGGGTTATCGCGCGGCTCGTAAAAGAAACGTCCTCCGTTAGCGGGATCGTCAGGCAAGTTGGGATCGTTTGGGTTCACGTTCGCCGTATAGAAGTTGTACACAAAGTTATCCTTGTTTTCGCATACTCCTCCACTTCGTCCCTGTGCGCCCTCCGGACCGCAATCAATAAAAGGGAATCCTGATAACTGATGACCGATCTCGTGAACAGCTGCATTTCCAATAGCCTTCCCTAGCATTCTCGCTAGTTCACGGAATGTTCGGACATCATCGGCGTTGAGCCGTGTGTAATTCGGACACCAACTCGCCTGTTGATGCGCGGGTTGAAGGCTCTGCAGAACTGCTAGGGAGTTCTTCATTAAGGGGTAGTAGTAAACGTTGCTTTTGGTAACTCTCACTCCCGGGTATGGGGTGAGACTCGCGGAATATGTATAACCAATCCCTGCTGGATTCAAGTCTCCTGCGACTCTGACGATGTGTGCCTGATCCGCGAGGTTGTTACTAACACATTTCGGATCGAGCTTACATTGGTCCCACGTTGCTTTGGAGTTCTTCGTCGCGGGGCGGACGATGATTGGATAGTCGTTGAACGCGCGTTTGAGAGAGTGAAGAGCCTCAGTCTGAATGATCTGCGCCCATTCTGGATGTTGGGTTGCAAAATCTTCGTCCGCAGAATCAACACGACAAATGTTGCGATACAAGTCATCTCTGAGGGACGCCGGCCCTTTCCCAACGGCAGCGAAAGGACCGGCCACCCAAGCCAGAGTTACCGCGAAGGTTTGGCCACCCGCCTATCTAATCAGGAAATGGTTTCCTTTCTTTTCGCACCGTCACAAAGCCGCGATAGTACTTCCCTTGGGGGTCAGACACGGCTGAGACTCCGATGGTCGCTAACTCTGGTCGAAAAGTTAGGCCCCAGTCATCGTCGTTGATGCTTGGTGTGTCGCTCTGTAGTAACCCGAGCGACACACGAACACCAGTGTTGTTTCCTAATAGGAGCACGGGCTTGGCGTTGCCATATAAGCGAACGCTTGGAGTTCCTGTTTCAGATCTGAACTGGAGGATGGGGGTGCCGTCTGCCGCTACGCCCAGGAGTGCCCTCTGATGCAAGAGCGAAGAAGCGTTCCCCCCACCCTGATTGCCAACGAAAATCAACACTGGTTGGTCCTCCTGGGTTCCCAAGAACGCTGATGTGCGTCCTGCTGAGTCGATCAATTCGAAACGGTGAGCACGAATTACGTCACCACCGCGGCTCTTCATGAATATCGTTCCCGTTGCACCTCCAGCAAACCCTATGGCAAAAACCCACAAGATGTGAAGAATCGTTTTCGTATACCTGTTCCACATTACCATGTCGCTCTCCTGGTGCACCCGCCCGGTTGTCCGGGAGTGCACTGGCAGTCTGTGGCGATCCAATCTGTTATGTAAGTGGTGGCGTTGTCGCCTGCGGGATGCCAGAGTCCGCTCTGTATCAAAGTCGAATTGTTATATACCGCGATGTCATCAAGCCCAGCGAAGGCATGAAGGACCAGTTCGTGGACGATAAGGTACTTAGCGTTACTTCCGGAAAGGACATTTGGAGCAAAGATGATGGCTGACTGTTGAGCGAGACCGAAATTGGGGGATGTTACAGCGTTAGAACCGCGCAGATAATCGCGGAGCGTCGTGTTTCTTAAGCCAGCGTTTACCTGCTGTTTCGTCACCTCGCCGAGCTTTAGGTTGGCGATTGCCTCATTGCGCGTATCGTAGAAGTTAGTACTTGCAAACTTTGACTTCAGGTTTGTGATTGAATACAGACTCCTTCCTTCCAAGTCTACGACACTCATGACGTTGGGGTTGCTGAAGAGGGAGTTGCAGTGCGACTTTGAGAACGCTGACCACATCTTGTCGTCCAGTTTTTTTCGTACTTCCAAGTTTGTGACCGAGTCAACCCGAAAAGATGCTGTTCCTTTTGTGTTTAGGCCTCCGAGTTGAGGAAGAAATGACGTATCAAGGAGGAACGGAAGTAGTACGGTAGCGGCTATCGCCGTATTCTAGTTGTAGACATGTTGCGTTCCGGAGAGCAGATATCCACTATCCGTGACTCTGCTCAACTCTTCGCCCTGCTCCGACAATTGGATCAGTTCCCGGGTCTGATAGCCGCCGGTTCCGTAGTTGGTGTACTGCCGGTAGATCATGCCGCCATCGGCAAGAGCGTAGAGTGGATCGGCCCAGCCGTCGGGGTTAGTGGGGGAGAGCCAGAGGATGCTGCCCGAGGCGCTGAAGGCGATCATCTGGGGCGCATCTAACTCAAGGTAACCCAGGTACGAGCCGTCCTCGCGTTGGAGAACAGGCTGAGGGGTATGGTCCTGATCGGGCAGGTTTGCCGCCGCTACTTCGCCGGTAACTACGCCGCCCGAAACGGTGGTCAGTTTCCACGGATAGCTCTCCGGCGCGGGACCGCTGTCGCCGATGCCGAGTTCGTTCCCTTCACTGTCCCACTCTCGCCAGTAGGAGTACGTCGGAACCTGGAAGTCGCGCCAACTCACAACCACACCCTGGTCAGCGTTGGTGATCATGGCAACGTCGTAGTCGGAGAAGTAGGAGCCCAAGGGGCCGAAGCGACATCTGGAGCCTCTTTCGTGAAGTGTGGCATTGGGCGGCAAGTGTGCAGGGTCCGGTTTAACGCTGTCGGTGATGCGGATCAGGTAAGAGTGTGATAACGATAGCGAGAGACGGTACGGAAGGACACGGACGAAAGCGGACCGATTAGCAGTCTCAGACGCCTCCCCAAAACCGAACAGCCCAGACCACCTAGACTGGGCTGTTCATCCATGCGAAAATTCGATTCGCGAAAATTGGAGTTCCGATCACTTTTCAAATATCTCCGCTGCCGGCTGAATGTTCGAAGCTTCCATGGGAACGAACACCAGTCGGTGTGGATTAATGATGTAGAACGTTTTGTGATAGGTACCGGGATATGTTCCTACCCAGGCTCCTGATCCGATATTCGAATCGGTAATGATGTACGTGCCGGCGACGGACTGATCCGGATAGAAGCCGCTGGGGCCGGCAACGTCGCCCGTGCCGGTCCAGGTGCCGTCGCCCTTGTAGATTTGCAGCCCCTCGCCATAATCAACGGCATTCGTGGCCGGAGCGATGGCGCCTCCGAAGAACTCGCCGTTGAGGCTGGCATTGTCGAACGGGCCTGCGCTCTGCGGCTCAAAGAAGCCGAAGTTCACGCTGCTGCCGGGATCGCTGTACTGGAGGATGAATCCGCAATTCGGGCCGACAAGATAAAGGATGTACGGGCTGCCGAGAGCGGTCCAGGTCCAGGTGGCGCGTCCGTTGGAGGCGACATCGAATTGGATGGCGCTGCTTCCGGTGAATAAGCCTCCACCCCAGTTGCGGGTGTAGTAGGAAGTACCGGCGCCGTTGGTCAGGTTGAACTGTCCGATGGTGACCATGGCTTTGTCGACAGTCTGGTTCAGAAGTCCGGACATGTAGAAGACCGACTTACCGTTGAGATAAGCAGCCGAGTAGGGGCCGCCGACCTGCTTCAACATGCCGCCGACAAGAATGTTTGCTTCTTCGCTGACAGGGTCGGTGCGGATCATGTAAGCCTCGGTGCTATCGACAAGATAGAAGCTGAAGCTGGCGTTGCCCGCCATGCTGGTGACTGGCATGGTGCCGCGTCCATAGGCCATACCGGTTTGCGCGTTGAAGACGAGCGAGCCCTGGAACGTGAAATTCATGCTGGATTCGCCGGTGTTCGCGAAATCCAGAGAGGTATCGCTGATGGCGCCTGCGCCGTTGGTGTGGAAACGCCCGAGGAGGGCATTGCGCTCGTCGCCCATATACGACTGCCCGGTCATGCCGAGGACGTAGTCGCCGGTCAAATTGGCAAGCGAGAAGTCTGCCGTGGTCTGCCGTTTGAAGATGCCGGAACCATACATGCCAGTGTTCTCAAACAGCAGGATATGGCCGCGACTGCCGGTGGAGTCGAGGGCAAACCGGACAGTGAGCGCAGAGGTTGAGATGTTGACGGTCATCTGGCCACGGTTATCACCGGCATTAACCTGATAAGTGCCGGTGATGGACTGGTTTATATGGCGGAGCGAAGTGCTGGCGCCGTTCATATCAACCAGGCCGGTTATGTGTCCGTCGCCGTCGGAAATGAAGCTGCCAATGGCGCCGAAGGCCTTACCGTTGGGGTCCCACCCGGTGAAGACGAACGCATATTGCCCTTTGAGTTTGATGTTCGGGTCCAGCACGAGCGTTATGACAGCCGTGTCGGACCGGGATGGGTCGGCCTGGGATGTGGCGGTGACGGTGACCGTGGGAGGACTAGGCAACTCGGCCGGCGAGGTGTAAAGGCCCGTGGAATCGATGGTGCCACAGGTGGCGCCAGAACAGCCGGTGCCGGAGAGAGTCCAGTCGACCTTGGAGTTGTCGCCACCCTGTACCGTGACGGTGAACTGCTGAGTCGCTCCGATCTTTACGGTTGCCGTGCTGGGCGAGACGGTGACCTCGATGGGTTCGAGCGTGACGATTGCGGTGTCGGACCGATTGGGGTCGGCAACCGAAGTGGCGGTCACGGTGACCTGCAATTCTTCCGAGATGGCGCCTGGGGCCGTGTACAGGCCGTTGGCATCGATGGTGCCACAAGCTGCACCAACGCAGGAGGCACCTGTTGCTGTCCACGTGACGTTCGTGTTGACGTGGTGAGCTACGGTCGCGGTGAACTGTTTCGTCTGCTTCGGATAGAGAGTGGCCTGTTTCGGCGAAACAGCTATCGAAACGGGATAGAGAGTCACGACGGCGCTGGCGGTCTTGTTCGGATCGAAGGCAGAGCGTGCCTCGATGGTTGCGGTGGTGGCGTCAGAGACGAGTTCTGGCGTGGTGTAGAGTCCGCCCTGGGTCAGTGTGCCGGGGCCGCTGAGGATCCAGAAGACGCCGTTGTGGTTCTGTGGCACGTTGGTGACGGTGGCCGTGTACTGCATGTGCGCGCCGCCCAATTCAAGGGCGAGATCTCCGGGGACGATGGTGATGACCGGCGCCTTGAGGGAAATGGTGGCGGAGGCGAGCTTGGAGTTGTCGAACTTGGATGTCACATTGATGGTGACAGTGGTATCGGCGGTGACCAAGTCAGGCGCGGTGTATAGACCGGTGTCATCAATGGTGCCTTCGCCGACGGCTTGCCAGTTGACGCCCGCATTTCCGGCAGGAGCGTTGAGCACCGTCGCGGTGAATTGCTTCGTCTCGGTGCTGATCATGGTGAGGCTGGTGGTGGGCGAAAGGGTTATCGAGACGGCAAGATGATTGACCGATGCGCGTCCGGACTTGGTTGCGTCAGCGGTCGAGGTGGCGGTGACAGTGACAGTGAGGTTGGAAGGGACCAAGTCGGGAGCTTTGTAGAGTCCAGTGGAATCGATGGTGCCGCACGCGGCACCGGTGCAACCGGTTCCGGACACGCTCCAGCTGACGGCGGTATTGGTGGCGTTGGAAACCGTCGCCGTGAATTGATGCGATTGCTGCGCGATGAGGGTTGCAGTTGCCGGCGAGACAGTCACCGAGACTTGCGGAGTGGGCTGCTCCTGGGTGCGGCCACCCCCACATCCCGCCAGGCCGGATATAAGCAATAAACATAGGAAGAGCGGAACTATACGTTTCATGAAATTTCTCCTGAGGTTGGAAGTGGCTCGGATGCCGGTGAATTGAGGTGGAACGATGGCGAGTAGGAACCTTTGTCCAAACGAATGATGACCGGGTCGTTGCGCCCTTCGTCGCGGAAGTACTCGGCGAGTGCGGACCGGACGCGATGGGCTTCCACGCGGACGCGCGAATCGAGACGAGGGTCGTATCCGGCGTGACGTCCCAGCAGGGCGACTCCGAGGACGTACTCGGTGAGTCGGGCGCCTCGTCCGGCCATCGTCTCTTCGACTACGAAACAGAGGAACTTCCGGAGTTTGGGAGAACTTGCGAATGGTTTCGCGGTGAGAAGCCGACGCAATTCAAACCAGATCTCGCTGTCAGGAATGCTCGAGTTGTCCGGCGGGAAGTCCATGTTTTGGCTGGGCAAACGCTGGGACTATGAACAGCGGAAAAACCGAAGGGAAGTTAAACGGGGTGAAAATGATGAACGGGGCTTAAGTCTGTGGATTGAGGCGCTTACGGGCGGTGGATTCGAGTGAAGTAACGGTTAAATCTGCTTTGCGAGGTGCATCTTCGCCATGAGGGTCTGGAAACGAGGATGGTTGCGGACGGGATCGAAGACAGGATCGGCGTTGGCGTACGGCAGTTCCGGATCGTGGAGGTTGAAATCCTGCTCAAGGTGGCGAAGCGCTTCGTCCGTCTGACCGAGGGCAAGCAGAATGTAAGCCTGCTTGAGGTCGGAGAGTCCACCTTGCTCGAAGGGCTTGTCGGCGTCGTTCAGCAAGAGCGTGGCTTCGTCGGGATGGCCTGACATAGCGTATGCATGGCCGAGCATTCCCTTGATGTAGGGGTGTTTTGGGGCCATCTGGAGACCGGTCTTGTATTCGCGGATGGCCTGATCGTATTTGCCTTGCGTTTCTAAAATCATGCCGCGAAGACCATGCACGGGCGCGATGTTAGAGAAGCCCATGGTCTCGTCGACCAGCTTGAGCGCGTCGTCGTTGTGGCGAGAGAAGTAGTAGACGACAGCGAGGTGGGTGGTAGCGATAAAAGAAAGTGGGTCCAGTTCGCGGGCTTGCTTCGCCTGCGTAATCGCTTCGTCGGGACGCCGCTGCATCGCGAGCGCATAGGCGTACCACATGCGGACCCCGCCACTGCTGGAGTCGAGCGACAAGGCACGCACAAAGCTCTTTTCAGCGGCGGCAGGATCGTAGTCGAAGAAGAACTGAATTCTTCCGAGCGCGCCGTAGGCTTCGGCTAGCGTGTCGTCGAGTGCGAGTGCTCGCTCGGCGGCACGGCGACCACGCGTCATGAGATCTTGTGTAACTGGTCCACCACCGCGCTCCCATGCAAGGCTGACGTAAACATCCGCCAAACCGGCATACGCTGCGGCGAAACGGTTGTCGGCTTGAACGGCAGCTTCGAGGTATTCAGCGCTCCTGGCGAGGTTGTCGCGCCATCCGGTTTTTCCCATCGGGGTGCGGAGCGACATGCCTTTCCAATAAAACTGGTTCGCAGCCGCATCCTCGCTGTAACGTGTTCGCGCATGCTTGACGCCTGGAGCCAAACGCTCGCGGAGTGCCGAAGCGATGGCGAAAGCAACCTCGTCCTGAACGCGGATCGTATTCTCCGGAGGACGAACGTAACTCTCCGACCAGATGTGAACCTGGTCTCGGGCGTCGATCAGTTGGGCGATGATACGGATTTCGTCGCCGGATTTGCTGACGCTGCCTTCAAGGACGGCGTCGGCCTGGAGCTTACGGGCGATGGTCGCGACGTCGTCTCCGCGTTTGAAGATTTGCGACGATGTGCGAGCGACAACGCGCAACTGGCCGGACTTGGCAAGCTCGGTTGTAACTTCGTCCATCAGGCCGAAGCAGAAGAGGTCCATGGATCCGTCGCCGGTGAGGTTGTCGAAGGGGAGAACAGCGATGGTGCGAACCTGCATGGGTCGCGGTCGCGCGGCCATCCGGTAGCCGATAAAGGCGACCAGCAGGATCGCCGCAATTCCAAGGAACGTCCAGGCGGCGAATCGAGAACTTTTCTTAAGCGAAGGCGGTGCTGCTTCAGCCACCGGGTGAAACACGGGGCGGTAACTGCCGGTGGGAAGAGAGATGCGAACTGGATTGTGCTCGCCCTCGCCAGCATAGTACTCGGCCAAAAGGGCACGGAGCCTGCGGGCCTCCACGCGAACCAAGGAGTCGAGACGCGGATCATAGGAGGGTGGTCGCGAGAAGACCTCGACGCCGATTACATACTCTTTCAGTCGATCGCCATGTCCGCCGAGGGACTCTTCGACAAGGAAGAGCAGGAGTCGCTGCAATTGTGGAGACCGGCGACAAAGGTCGGAAGAAGCGATCCGCTGAAGCTCGGAGCGGATCTGTGGCGCGGACAGCTCGGCCTGTTCCTTGGACGGCTGCATGTGGATGGCATCCAGGGGCCGGAATTAAAGGGGGACGAATTAAAAGGCTAGAAGGCTGGTTTACCGGTTGCAAGGAAATTGGACATGATGGGAGGGAGGGAGTTCCAAAGTGGGTCTTGAGGCAGTGGGTCAGTGGTAATGAAGCGCAGGGCTGTGGATTAGGCAAAGACAATAATTCAACGATCCGCCCGGTCAAGCGGCCGGGCGGCCAGGAACGCTAATCCTCTACCTATTCAGCCCCGGTTTGGAACGTCCAAATATAGTCAGCACCCATGGCATTTCCTGCCAGATCTTTCACGGTTCCTTTGATGACTGCCATATAGATGCTATTGGGCTGAAGTCGTGTGCCTGGAGTCAAGGTGGCGGTTTTCGTCCCT
>DATMXP010000042.1 GCA_035561515.1 Terriglobales bacterium
ATTCTGTATAAGGTCGTAATTTCTCAAACAATGATCGTTCATCGATTATTGTTTGAGGTGAGGGGATACGGTCGTTTTGAAAGCAGAGCCTTGGAACATTGCAGCAATGCGCTTCTCCTCGGGTCTTCCCTTCGGGCGTTGGCACAAAAATCAAGCTTGTGGGCACCGAAAGGAATTCATCCGGCCCTGTGTTGGCCGGAGCTGCGGTAACCGGCGCGAACGTTAATGCCGGCGAGGCTAGGAACAAGTGTTCAACTTACGATACGGTGTTGCCGACGACAATAGTAGTTGAGGTGAGTTTCGGACTTAGCCGGCTCAACCAGGTCTATCAGCAGAGAAGCGAGATGGCTGTTGCCCGAAGCGGCCGTTGCCGCGTGCCAACCAAGAAAGGGCTGCGTATGCAGCCCTTTCTTGTCACTTAGGGAGCTTATAAATCATGGACCGTTCTCATCAGCATTCGAAAAACGGAGTCGGTTTGATAGCAGGGACAGCTCGAAGGAATATCACGCCACCGGTAGGCGCTCCGTTGCTCGGCACCATTCAAAGATGTACGGGGATTCATGATGAATTGTATGCACGCGCACTTGTACTTGGGGATGAGTCGCAACTCGTCGCGTTCATAAGCTTGGATCTGATCGGAATGGACTTCGGTCTGGCAGATGAGATCCGTGAAGCAATCCGCAAGTCCGCTGGAATTTCGATGAGCCTGGTTCACTGCACCCACAACCATTCGGCGCCGTTCACGATTCCATGGAGCGTTTTAGGGCCACGCTGGCTCGCAGGCCCCGGTCGAAAGTGGCGGGATTCCTTGCCGCAGATAGTTGCGGAAGCAGTTGCAGAAGCGAAACGAACTGCCATGCCGACGAAACTTTCGGCGGGACGCGCACCGGTACAAATCGGTTCCAACAGACGGCTTCGGACCTCTGAAGGCGTAGTGATGAAGCCGAATCCCGACGGCTCGGTGATTCCGTGGGTTGACGTGCTTCGAATCGAACGAATTGATGGAACCAAGACTGTTTTGTTCAGTCACGCTGCTCATCCCGTCATCATTCACGGGTCCAGTCGATTGATCAGCGCAGAATTCCCGGGATTCGCAGCAGGGAAATTAGAAAGTGTTCTGGGCGAGGGAAGTATCGCCCTTTTTGGCCAAGGGTTCGCTGGAGACATCAATGGGAATCCTTTGCGGGGCGGAATTGATGCGGCCAAGAGCGCCGGTGAAGAACTCGCTCGTGCCACACTCGCTGCTCTAGAAGACTGCGAGCCCATTACCGAATCTTCTTTCCAGATCAGGTCTGTGCGGATCGATATTCCGCTTCAAGCGTTGCCATCCCGTAGCGAGTGCGAAAAGTCCCTCAAGGAAGCTGAGGAAAAGCTTGCTCAGTGCAATCAAGCGGATTTAGCGAGCGACGAGCGCCTCTGGGACCTACAGGATTTGGTCGGAGTTGCGAAGAGCCAGGAAGAATCCTCGGAAGCCGACGACGTCCAACCGATGGAGAAGCAACCGTGGTGGCGAATGGATACTGTGCTTTGCCTTCAGGACTTGCTGTTGAAGGTTGATGCACGGGCCGAAACGCCACTTCGCTTTGAGGCGCATGTGCTGCGAATTGGAGATGATTGGGGGTTGCTCGCGACCACTCACGAATTGTTCTCGGAATACCAGTTGCGGCTGGAAGAAAACGTTCCTACGAAACACAAGATGATGCTGGCATACACGAATGGTTGTGAAAGCTATATACCGATGGACAAAGACCTGTCGCTCGGAGGGTACGAAGCTTCCAGTTTCCCAGAAGACGGTGCTGCATTACGTTACCGGCACCGCCGTGCCGTTCGGCCAGGATGTGAGCAGAAGGTGATGGAAGCGCTGCGGGCGGTGTGGAAGTAAGCGGAAGAGCACATAGGAGGCTTGATGGTCATCGGCTATCTCTATGCAGTCCTGGCGATGTTGAGCATTGGCACTCTCGGTATTCTGAGCAAACTGGCCGATAAATGGCGCTGCACGCCGCTGAACACAACCCTGGTGTTGTTCGGGGGCTCGACTGTCTTCATGGCAGCGTATGTTGCTTTTGTTCAACAAGCATCTCTGGTACCTCCTTTTGCGGTAACGTCGACGGCTCTCTTTTTCGGGGCGCTGGCGGTCCTGGCCTTCTGGGTTTTTCTGTACGGCCTCCAGTTTGGAAAAATCACCAGCAGCTGGATTTTCATGAATCTTTCTGCAGTCGTTCCCGCCACGCTTTCGACGGTGCTTTATCACGAGAAAATCAGCGCGCTGAAAGCACTAATCCTCCTGCTGGTGGTCGCTTCCATCATTTTGCTGTGGAAAGACAAGCAGCAAGAGAGCAAGGCTGCGGAGAGCACGGCGGATGTTCCTGTGCGTTCGAATGTGAAGATTTGGATCACCGCGATGTTGGCTGCGTTCTTCCTCAACGGCATCTGTCCTTTCGGGTTGCGAGTTCTCGCAGGACGCGGATTGGCGGAGCAATATACTGCACCTTACCTGGTGTATTGGTATCTGGCAGGATTCCTGTTCGGGCTGCTTGGACTAATCCGATCGCGTTCAACGTTGTCGAGACCAAATTTGCTGATCGGGCTCGTAATGGCGGTCGCGAGTGTGGGCGGACAGTTCTTCATGGGACTTGCGCTCTCGCACGGAGTGCCGGGCAGCGTTGTGTACATGCTCGGAATGGGCGCAAGCATGTGCGTTGTGGTTTTCGGCGGCGCCATCTTCTTTCGCGAACGGATCGGAGCATTGGCAAAGGTTGGTATTACCGTTGGGCTCGCGGCAGCCATCCTGCTGGGAGCCGCGGGATAACGCTACTGCACGTTAGTTGGCAGGGCCCTTAGATAGTTCTCTCGTCGATAGGACGATGGTTTTGATCTGGTAGCGCTGCAACGGAACCGTGAAGGAATTGTCGTGCCACTCAACTGTTCCTAAGTAGTTTCCCAAAACGGATCCTGCAAACGCGCTCTTCAGGTGCACTCGTGAAAGCACAACCTTCGCAGTCACCGCTTCCGGCGTGAAATTTTGGACGCGAATCAGGTACTTCCCCGCTTCGTCCATCGGCGTCATTCCGATGATTGCCACTCCTCGCGGTGAAGCGGACATGAATCCAGTTCCCGAGGCCGGAAGGCTTGGCGTCCATCCCATGTTGTAATGGCGAAGCACAGTGAGTGGATTGCGTTCTTCGGCAGCGAGAGAAAAGGCGTCAGCCGCGACAAGATCTTTACCGCTGCTGATTGCGTAATGGAATTGGAACTGTCCACCTTGATGGCTGGGAGTGTCGGTGTACCAGTAATTGTTCATGGCGTAGGAGAAGACTGTGCTGCGATCGATTTTGATGGATTCCGGCCACAGCCCGCGATTGATGTCTTGCAGTGTGACGAGCGGCGCCTCTCTGGTTGCAAACGCAACGTTTATGTTCTTACCTTCTGCCCAGACGCCACCTTGCGTGGCGAACCATTGGCGGTTCGCGCCCGGCAACATGTCACGTTCTGGGTCGACCCAAGCCGTGGCCCCTTGATACATCATGCGAGGCTCTTCTAGCGCGAAGGGAAACGCAAAGTAAACTGCTTCTTTTTGTAACGTGTCCTCTTTCTCAATGCTGTTGTCGAAAATGATTTTCTTTTCGTTGCTCGGCAGGGTGATGGTGGTTTTGATTGCGGGCGTATTAGTGTTCTTCGCAAGGGTGGTTACAACGATGCCCCACGGAAAACGCACTGCAGTTGGTGCCCTTATTAACTTGGGCTCATGAACTTGAAGCTCGGGAAGGGGAAGCGTTATGTCAGCTGCGAGGATGCGATTGTCCTTCAGACTCCCCGGACGGAAGTTGCCAGGATCCCCGCCTGTTACGTAGAGATGCTCGTTGAGCTTATACGCCGAGGCTGGATCGACAAGGTCGGCATTCGTCGTTTTGTCGATCAGATCAACAATGGCGCCGCTGGTCGAATCCAGTTTTACACGATAGAAGTCGTTCTCAATCATTGGAGATCGCGGATCGAGGTCGAGTGGCTCGCCATTGGGAACAGAGCCCTTGGCGATCGGATAAAACCTGTACCCTACACCCGGAATGTCGCTCGCCCAGCAGCGCACCTGCTTGTATCCGAACGATTGCTGAATAGTGCCACAGGGAATCGGCCTCGAATTAGTGGGATCAACCAGCATTTCATCCATTTCGAGTTCAAAGTCGAAAAGGTCGCTTCGTGTCCAGCTTTCGCTGTTGAACACTACGGCGCCGGGCCGCCGGTCATCAATCAATTCCGCGATTTTGTCCAACGCGATTAGGCGAAGATCGCTGGAGGTCTGGTTTGCTGATTCTGCCCAGGACCGATGTGCGGCTTCGCCTCCGAGGGTTCTATAGCTGTAGGGGCGACGGAAGGAATTCGCATCGCTCCAGACGTATGAGTCCGCCAGCAGGATATTTCTCCATGTGGATTGGAACGGTTGCTCCTCGAATGTCAGATCGGGATTGAGCCACTGAGAAACACTCTCAAGTTTTTCGGCAGCAACGATCTGTGTCTGTGCTGCCCGAATTGTTGCCGCTGTGCGGGCGTCCGCTCCCGCTTCGTCTTCCCAATAAGAACCTGCGTCACCGCGGAGCGTTGTTATGCTGTCGCTGAAATTCTTGGTGATGTGGGTGAAGAAGTCGCGTTGCGTGCCCGCGATCATCTTCGGGAACTCATACTCCTTGTTCCATAGGTTCAATACATCGGCATCGCCCCAATACCGCATCGGGATCTCGTCGTTGTGGAGTCCGAACAGAAGCACGGCGTCGAACGGAAAGTCGGCGCGCTCGTACTGTGACAGGAACAGCGGTAAGGATCTCGTCATTCCGAAGAGCGAGGGAGCATATTGTCTTCGCTGCACCGATTCTTTGTTCCAGCCACCCCAGGTGATGTCGTCCACGGCCGTATAGGAAACGCCACTCCAGACGAGGATTTTGGATCCGGTGGGACTCTCCCAATAAAACGGTGACTTGAAATTCAGGAGACCAATGGGATTGAGCGCACCGCGAATGGGATCGCTGCCGTTGGTGAAGTATTTGATGCCGGCGTCGGCCAGAATCTGGGGTAGTGCCCATGTGACCGACGGTTCGTCCGTTTGCGATGCGGAATCCACGGGAAACCCATGCGTTTGGCCCGCACGCAAACCGAAGTCGAGGCTACGGAACAGTTCTTCTGCTGAGCATAATCCAGTGAAGAAGTTCGCATACAGTGCGTTGATTCCCCACTTGCCGCTTCGTAGATAGTCGAGGACCTGGCTTGATTTGTTCGCTGGCCTGGTCGCGAGGTAAGACTCAAGGTTCGCAGACGCGTCGAGCGTATATGAATAATCAGGGTAGGCCTTTTGAATCTCGAGCGTTTTGTCGATGAACCGGTTTTCCCATTCCAGGGTGCGCGCAGGGAAGTCGTTGTAGCCGAAGTCTGCCTGTTCCATCGGCAGCGCGTAAACCTTCCATTTGCGTTTTGGCTCGAAGGTGCCTTTCCAGACGGGCTGCGAATATCCAGAGAGGGTTAGCGTTGCTGCCGATGGTTTATCGAGGTCAGGTACCTCGACTGAAATAAAGACATCGCCGGGTGCACTGTGCTGGAATTGTCGTTCGACCTGCAAGGAATCTGCTTTCAGCGTGAGTTTTCTGCTTCCTAACTTTTTCTGGCTTCGAATCCGTATGTCTACCAGTTCCACCAACCCGCCCCCACTCTTCTTATAAAGCACACTCGGAGTGACTTCGGCTGTCACGACTGAATCGAGTTCTTGCGCCGAGTTGTTGGACAGTGACAGATAGTCGAAGTAGATGCCGAAGCCGTCCTCAAAACTCATCGTGAGGGTATTTCGCCCGGCTTGAAAGAGGCCTGAACGCAGTGGCAAATCTAGCGATTCATATCCGAAGTACTGAAGATTGCCGTCTCCTTCACCGCCGTTTGGCCACCACAGCTCCGGAGCTGGACGAGGGTTCAGCAGGTAAGTGCCTGCTGATTGTTCATTAATCACTAAAACGAGCCTGGGTGTGGCCGCACGCCGATACCGAAAAATCATCCCGAGGTGGAGCGTGAAAGTGCCGCGAGCAGCCGTGAGTTTGAATGTGATCGTCGACTGATGCGTGCGTCCGGTTTGTTCGTTGGCGCTCCTCGATACCCAGCCTTCCTGCATTGTGCTGGCGCGAACCTGGTTGTCCAATGATCCGGGCTGGTAAGCCGGCCAATATTTTGCCGAGTTATTCCCGACTTCGAATACAACATTCCCCTGCGGAAGGTTGGCAGTGTCGAACTCGCGAAAGGATCCGTCTTTCACGCCGATCGTGAAGACTTCGTGATTTGTCGGAATCGCGGGTTGGCTTCCAGCAAGCGAAGGGTTGCCGAGGAGAACAACCATGAATAAGATGCCGAGACTTATGCATCCGAGCCGAACACGATGATCGATCATAGATCAGATTCTACTTGCAATGTCCTGTTAAATGAAGTACAAAGTCGCCTACATCGGTTCATGATCGTTCAAACAAGAGTAGTTTGGAGCAGGCTCGATGGTCAGATCTCTTCCACGCCGTTCGTTATTCGTAGTCGTTGTCGTGTGCGGCCTCCTGTGTTGCTCATTAGAAGGACAGACGAACAGCCAGAAGTTGGTTCTGTCGGAAGCGACAGTTCGAGTGGATCCGAGCGAACCGAGCTATGTGCAATACGCAGCAAAGGACCTGACTTTGTACTTGTCCGGTATCACCGGGCAGTCTCCCAAACGCAAGAATGAGAAGAGCGGCGGCATAACGATCATTTTGGGGGAGAAAGCAGGGCGGAGTGCCGGCGTGGATCTCGGTTCACTGGATGATTTGGGCAACGAGGGGTTCCTGTTGCGGACCGTCAATCAGCGCGGCTCCAACTATCTAGTCGTTGCCGGACATGATCCCCACGGCACCAATGCCGGAATCGCAACGCTGATCCAAATGATCCGTGCCGATGGCACAGCTCCCTACGTAAATGGTGCTTTGGATGTGCGTAGCAAGCCGCAGTTTGCTGTCCGTGGTATCCACCTTAATGGATGGCCGCTGAAATACCCGTACGCCTTTCGCACATGGAAAGAAGAAGACTGGAAGCGATTTATTGACATCGCATGGGCGCAGAACGTCAACCTGTTCTATCTATGGCCTTTTATGGAAGTGATTCCTTTGCCCCTCTCCGCAGAGGACCGCGCATACCTTGAGGAAGTGAATCGTGTGGTCGAGTACGCGCAGAAGGAACGCGGAATGCAGGTCTGGATCATGCAGTCTGCAAATCGCATCGGCGTTACTGATTGCGGTTCTGCCGACCCAAGATATCGGACCTACTGGGTTGTTCCTGAATGTCAGAAGGACATGAATCCGGCAGACCCGAATGATTTCGCGTACATCATGAGTCATTTCGAGGCGCTTTATAAGGTGGTCAACAACGCCGACGGCTTCTGCATGATCGACTCTGATCCGGGCGGATGGCCAGGCAGTCCGCTGAGTGATCAAGCCAAGATCTTCAATGGGGCTCGGAAGTTGTTGAACCAGTACAGCGTTCATAGAGAACAAACAAAGTTGATCGATTGGATGTGGATAGGGTGGGGACGGCATCCGACGGGCGAGGATAGCGGCAAGAAGGCTGTCGATTTAATGCAGGACACGATTAAGAACTTTAAGAATATGGTGCCGGAACCATGGGAACTGATCGCCGGAATATCTCCGTACCTGGAATCTGCCAAGAGGGAATCGGTGTTGGATAAAACGACGTTCCTGGAGTATGGAGCGATCGAAATGGAGCCCGCGTTTCCCGCGACTAATACCGGGTTCGCGCCGGTCCAAAAAGTATTCGAAAAGGCCGCGGAGTATCCCGAGTTGAAAGGAATCATGGGGAACAACGAACTCATGGTCCTGCAACTGCCGCGAACTTTCTACTTCTTCAAAACGGCATGGGATTCCGGTTACAAAAAGCGCGATGAACGAGATGTCCTGCTCGACTTGGCTGAACAACTCTATCCCGGTCAGAAGGACCTGATCGCCGATGCCTTTGTAGGTCTGCGGGAATCCGACCCAGTAAAAGTTAACGCTGCCTTGACGGGCATTTCGGGTCTTGTGAATGCGCCCAGCGCAGTTCGCGCGGGAGCACTGAGTCGCTTCCTATTCCCGGATGCGCTGGCCGTCGCGAGAAATCTGGAAAAGCAGCTCCAGATCAGGGCCGCTCGTCAGGACTTCATCAAGGCCATGGACGGTACTCCCTCCGTACAGGAATCCAAACGCCTTCTGGAAGCGTATTTTGATCGATTGCTGGCGTGGAATCATGAGACGGGCTGGGACAAGATGATCGACATCACCATCTGGCGAACGCCGATTTACGAGCAGGGCAACGATCTCACCAAAGCGATGACGAAACTTAAGAAAGTGCTCTCGCAGGGCAAGTCGTACACAACATATACGCAGATCGATGACTTCCTCGCAGTCATAAGCGGAGATTTGACGAAGAAGTACGGTCGGGATTCGGTCATGATCGGTTGCGTTGAACCGTTCAAAGTATCGATGATTCAAGGATGGTAAGCGATGGTTTCCTGGCCTTCGAAACGCACTTTCAGTTTCCTGTTTTCTCAGAACGTCGGAGGAGTTCTGGCGACTCTCGCGTGCGTTTTTGGATGGTCTGGAACTGCGTCCGCACAGACTGAGATGCCGGCCCCAACGCTCGTCATTCCCCATGTTACTCATGCTCCAACGCTAGACGATTATGCCACTGGTAGACCGCGCGAGCGGGAGGTTGAGATCACTGAACTTCGGCAATGGACTCCGGGTGACGGCGACCCAGCAAGTCAGCCGACCAAAGTCTATTTGTCGTACGACGATAAGAAGCTCTTTGTTGCTTTCGTCGCGAAAGATGATCTCAGTAAGGTTCGTGCTCACAAAACCAGACGTGATGACATCGGGGATGATGATTACGTCTGCGTAAACACAGACACCTTTCATGATCATCGCCGTGATTATTTCTTCTGCAGCAATCCTCTGGGCATTCAGATGGATGGCATCACAACGGGTAATGAGGATGATCTTAGCTTCGACACGGTGTGGAGTAGCGATGCGCGGTTGGTTGAAGACGGATTCGTCGTCTTAATTACCATTCCATTTCGAAGCCTGCGATTTCCCGGAGTGGAACAACAGCGATGGGGCATCTCTTTGGGGCGGGCAATTATTCGGAATAATGAGACAGTATTCTGGCCTTACATCACCCAGCGCATTCCAACTTTCCAGACGCAGTTCGGTCACGTGGAGGGAATCGAGCGGGTATCGCCTGGACGAAACTTTCAAATCAATCCGTATGCGCTATTTTCCGCATCTCGAATCCTTGATACTCCACCGACCGGACCGACATTCCGCACTGGAACAGACTCCCGAATTGGAGTGGATTTGAAGGCTGTGGTCCGTGACGCGTTCACTTTAGATGCCGCGATCAATCCCGACTTCAGTCAGGTCGAATCCGATGAGCCGCAAGTCGCGGTGAACAGGCGATACGAAGTCTATTTTCCCGAAAAGCGACCGTTATTCTTAGAGAATGCCGCGTTTTTCGCTACACCAGAGCAGCTCTTTTTTTCTAGGCGAATCATAGATCCAGAAGTCGGGGCACGCTTTACGGGTAAGTACGGTCGTTGGGCATTAGGATTTCTCGGCGCGGACGACAGAGCTCCCGGCCAGTTACTGGATCGTTTGGATCGTAATTTCGGGCGACATGCTCTCAATGCGGTTGCTCGCGTTAGTCGCGAGTTCGCGTCCGATTCGCACTTTGGAATGTTCCTGTCGACATCTCAGTTTCCTGTGTCGTCGAATACGGTTGCCGCCGTCGATGCTCGATTAAAGCTGACATCAAACTGGTATTTCGACGGCCAAGTCGCACGTAGCAGTACCAGTAATTCGGGCTTACAGACTAACGGGTACGATTACGTTGCGAAGCTAAATCACGACAACCGCCACGGCTGGTCGCACACCAGTTTTTTCGATCGCAGCCCGCGTTTTCAGGCACAACTGGGGTTCATTCCACGAGTCGACGTTAGACAGATACAGCAAAGCTTCGGATATTCATGGCGTCCGGAACGCAAAGTTTTTCTTAGCTATGGCCCGCGACTGAATGCTCTCGTCAATTGGGACCACGCCGGACATTTACAAGATTGGGAAGTAGCACCAGAATTCTCCGTCGAACTACCAGGGCAAACATTGCTTGGAGCAACGCACGCCGAGGCCTTCGAGAGGTACCAGGAGGTTGGCTTTCGCAAGCGACTGACCTCGTTCTATGCGTCGACTCAAACAACGCGGTGGTTAGCGTTAAGTTCCGCATTCAGCTATGGAACCGGAATCAACTACTATCCAGCGGCTGGTCTGTCTGCATGCTCCGCGAAATCGTCCGATGGGGCCCTTCGGCTCACCGTGCGCCCGAGCGCGCAATTGAAGCTTGAGCAAACGTATCTGTACACTCGTTTGGCCGAGACTCCGTACACCACGCATGTTCCAGGGTCGCCAGCGCAGGTGGTGTTTTCGAACCACATTGTTCGTTCCAAAGCAAACTATCAACTCAGTCGAGAGATGTCTTTCCGGCTCATTCTGGACTACAACGCCACTTTGCCGAATTCCAACCTGGTGTCTCTCGAGAGATCGAAACGATTCGGGGGGGATTTCCTTTTCACGTACCTTGCCCATCCCGGTACCGCTATATACGTTGGCTACACCGATATTTACGAGAACCTGTTGATCAGCGCTGCGCAACCACAAATAACACGGCGTGCTTTTCCGGGCACCGGGGTGGAACGCCAGTTCTTTCTGAAGCTCAGCTACTTGTTCCGGATGTGATTCGCGAACTTGGGATCGCCTGCATCATGACATTAAGAAGAATCCTTTCGACTGGCATCGTTACGGCAAGCATTGTCTTTAGTTGTTTGACAATTGCAGATGCCGCTCAACCTTCTACAGCACGCATCAGTTTGGCACCCGCCCAATCCAACATTCTGGTCGATACCGCGGAACCATCGTACGTTCAGTACGCGGCGAACGATCTTGCTAATTACCTGCAAGAGATCGGCCATGTAGCTGTAGCGGTGAGGGCGAAACGCGGTACAGCCTCAAATAAAACCATTATTGCAATTGGCCGGGCGATGGCTCACCAAATCGGACAGGACGCCGGAGTGTCGTCGGAATTGGGTGACGAAGGTTACGTGATCCGATCTTTTCAAACCGATGGCACAGCGCAAATCATCGTTGCCGGATACGATCCGCACGGGACGAATGCCGGCGTCGCGGCACTCTTACAGATGATCCGTGCGGAGAAGAATGTGCCGTTCCTAGACGGTCCCGTAAATATCCGCAGCAAGCCCAGTTACCCAAAGCGCGGTATCCATCTGAATGGATGGCCGCTGAATTATCCTTATGCATTTCGATCGTGGAAAGAAGCGGATTGGAAACGATTCGTCGATATTGCGTGGGCGCAGCGGATTAACCTTTTTTATCTATGGCCGTTCATGGAGATACTTCCCGTTCCGTTATCCAAGGAAGATGAAGCTTACCTGCAGGAAGTGCAGCGGGTCGTCAATTACGCCAAGAACGAACGCGGCATGGAAGTGTGGATCATGCAATCCGCAAATCGGATTGGTACTTCAGATTGCGGAACACCTGATCCTCGGGTTCGCCCCTACTGGGTGAATGAATGTCAGAAGGATATGAACCCCGCGGACCCACAGCAATTCAGTCGAATCATGACGTCGTTTGAGGCGTTCTACAAAATCGTGAACAATGCCGATGCCTACTGCATGATCGATTCGGATCCTGGTGGCTGGCCGCAAAGCCCCATCAGCGATCAGGTGAAAATCTTGCAGGGTGCCCGCAAACTTCTGGATCAGTACAGCGTTGGAAAATCGAAAACGAAACTGGTTGACTGGATGCACGTCGGTTGGGGGCGACATAAGTTTTTCACCTCGACCGATTCTGTGGTCGCTGCTTATGACTGGACTGACAAGAACCCGGATGAAAGCGACGTCGCGTTCATGGGCGAAACGATTCGGTATTTCAAAGCTCATATGCAGGAGCCTTGGGATCTGATCGCCGGCCAACCTCCGTACTTGTCCGTGGTTCAACAGGAACATGTGCTGGGAAAAGCAGTTTATCTCCCGTATGGCGCCATCGAACACGAGCCTGCTTTCCCCGCGACGAATCTGGGCCAGGAATCAGTGAAGAAGGTGTTCGACAAGGCAAAGAGGTATCCCGGCCTGCTCGGAGTGATGGGGAACAATCAACTAATGCTGCTTCAATTCCCGCGCACCTTCTATTTCTTTTCGACGGCGTGGGACGCAGAGTACGAGAATCGGCCTGAAGCGGAAGTGATGCTCGATCTCGCCGGCCAGCTTTATCCCGAGCATCAACAATTAATTGCGGATTCATTCCTGGCCCTACGGGAAACCGAAGTCGCAAGAATCAACGCAGCATTGAAGGGTGTGGATCAACTTCTTCAAGCGGGCGACGCAGGCCATGCCGGAGCGTTGGGAAGACTTCTGATACCAGATCATCTTTCGATTTTGCGCAATTTGAAGATGCAACTCGAGATCAGAGCAGCGCGCCAAACTTTATTAGAAGCAATGCGTGGTAAGCCATCAATCGCTGAAAGCTCTGCTCTCGTGGAGGACTATCTCGACAAGCTTCTCGCCTGGAACAAAGAAACCGGGTGGAACAAGATGATTGAGATTACCGTGTGGCCTCGCCCCATCTACGAAAGCGGAAAGGATTTCACCGAGGCTATGTACCGCCTGAAACAATTGCTTGCTCAAGGCGCTCCATATACCAGCTACGCCAAAGTGGATGCATTCTTTGCAGGCATTAGCAAATCTCTCCTCGAAAAGTACGATCAAGACTCGGTGATGGTCGGATGCGTTGAACCTCTCAAGGTGGCCGTGCTCCAAGGTCAATAGTCGCCCTATGAAAAAACAATCGAACCTTATCTTTTGCAGACGCGCAAAGTGGCGGGGACGTGCAGCTTACGAACTGGGTAACGGAGCTCTTTCGTTAACCGTCCTGCGTGGTGGGGGGCATATTGCTGATTTTCGCCTTGTACACGGACCGGACGTCAGCCCTCTGTGGGTTCCTCCTTGGCAAACGATTGAACCCTACGAATACTCTGAAAGAGCGCATAAAGAGAAATATGGCACCATCACGGAAGGGAAACTGTTGTCCGGGCTTGTAGGCCACAACATCTGTCTGGACTATTTCGGTTCGCCTTCCCCAGAGGAGTCGAAACTGGGACTTTCACAGCACGGAGAAGCGCCATCATCGAAGTGGAGCGCGACAAAGGTATCCGCTACAGGGGATACCGCTGCACTCGAGATGTTTGTGAGGTTGCCGATCGCCGGCTTGGACTTCAATCGCCAAATTCGTCTTTCGAAAAGCGAAAACGTCATCTATTTCACGGAAACTGTTCGTAATCTTCGAAAATCGGATCACTTCTTTCATTGGACGCAGCATGTCACGTTAGGGCCGCCGTTTCTTTCGGCTGAAATGGCTACCACTTCAATTCCCGGCAGGAAGGCGATTACTTTTCCGCATGGATATGACGAGGGCAAGGCGCTGCTTGCGTCAGCGGAAAAGTTTGAATGGCCAAAGGCGCCCTCGATGGAGGGTCCAACGATCGACTTGGCAAAACCGTTTTCGCACGATGGTCTCGGGTTTGTAGTTGCCGTGCTGCTGAATAAGAACCGCGAGTTGGGCTTTATTGGTGCCGTTAACCATGATCTGGGCCTTTGTCTTGCTTATTGCTTCAATCGAAATGATTTTCCCTGGGTTGCGGTTTGGGAAGAGAACCTCGGCATTGAGGCCGCTCCATGGAAAAAACGAACGAAAGCACGCGGACTTGAGTTCAGTACTACACCGCTTCCAGTGCATCGCCGGGAATCCTTTCTATCGGGGCACGTCCTGGGCGAGCCGACGAACACTTTCATTCCGGCACTTGGAACAAAGACCGTAAAGTACGCAGCTCTCCTGACGCGAGTACCGCAGGGATTTGTTCAACTTAAAGATGTTGTCATAGAACGTGATCGCGCTGTCTTGTTCGGCAATGGGCAGTCCGTCAGCGTCGACGCTTTAGGTATCGACTCTCACCTGCGTTGAACGCCACTCAAACATCCACGAGGAAATCTTGCACCCAATCCGCAACGGCTTTGCTACTGAAAAACAGAGAATCGTCATCGTCCTCGGCCCACCCGGCTCGGGCAAAGGGACACAATGCAAGAGGCTCGCGCAATTTCTGAGAGTCCCTCACCTGTCTACTGGTGATCTGCTCCGTCAGCATGTCGAGTCTCGTACGAATGTCGGCAGAAAGGTCGAGGAGTTACTGAAGCGAGGTGTGCTCGTTCCGGACGAAATAGTGATGAAAGTACTGCGTGATCGTGTCACTCAGGCCGATTGCCTGGGCGGAATGGTACTGGACGGCTTTCCACGAACCGAACGGCAGGCACATCTTCTCGACGATTGCCTCCATGCGACGCGTGGCGGAACTTCTATGCATGTTTTCAGGCTGATTGTTCCAGAAGCGGTGATCATTCGGCGTATTGCGGGACGGCGAACGTGTCCAACCTGCGGGTGTATATTCAGCGATTGTTCAGACAGGATTGAGAACGATTTGAAATGTGATCGCGATGGATCTCCACTTCTCGTGCGAGAAGACGATAAGGAAGAGACCGTCAGGTATCGGCTCCAGATTTTCGAACAAGAGATTTCAGCACTAGTGGGTCACTTTGCCAAGAAGGAGAAAGTGATCGAAATCGAGGCCGATCGGGCCGTGGAGCAAGTCACTCAAGCAATATTTGCCAGATTTTGTCCGACCGCATGAATTGATCGAGGGGTCCCGACAGAACTATATGAGCGCGGCATGTTCCTTTTCAGGAGCTTCTCACAGTTTCCCAGTTGGATTCGCCTTCTACTACTTACCTTCCCCGCTCTGGAAAATAGGACCGACATCATCATCGCATGAATAATAATCTATCAATAGTATCTTAGCGCTTGACAAGATTTTCCGGTTCTGGGTAAATATTGTAGTGATTGATGATCGTTCATTGTTCATATTAATGTAATTTCCGGTTCCTGCTGATATCGGTCTAAAAATCGTGATTCTTGAACATCGAGGAGGGCTCCAATGCTCTTGGGCAAAATAGTTGTCCCCTTGTTTCTTTTGATTTGCACCCCTTTTGTTTTGCTGGCTCAGGAGGCCGGAATTGTCGGAACTGTCACCGATCAATCGGGTGCCGTGGTTTCGCAAGCTACGGTAACTGTGACGAACCAGGGAACTGGCGAGTCCCACCAGACGAATACGAACAACGTCGGACAGTACAGAATTCCCAATCTCGAGGTGGGTAGCTACGAGGTTGTAATCGACAAGGCAGGATTTCGTCGGGGCGTTGTTGAGCGAGTCCGGCTTGAAGTCCAGTTGATCAGCCGCGTTGATTTCACTTTGCAACTCGGAGAAACGACGAACGAAGTCAGGGTTACCGCCAACCCAGGCTCTCTTGAGACAGAACAATCTGCGATAGGGACGCTGCTGGATAACAAGATGGTCACCGAGACCCCGCTGAACGGTCGAAATTTCCTTCAGTTGCAGACTTTGTTGCCCGGCGTTACTCCCGGCAGGAACGGCTTCTTCTCCGCTGTGAAGATCGACGCCCAGACGACCGATATCGGAGGAGGAGCGTTCTCGGTGAACGGGCAGAAGCCAATCTACAATGACTTTCTCCTGGACGGGGTCTCTTTCCAGGAATGGGAAAACAACACCAACGCCTTCAACCCTTCCATTGACGCGATCGAAGAGTTCCGAACGCAAGGCAGTAACTACAGCGCTGAGTTTGGCATCAACGCCGGCGGTTTAGTCAATATGGTGATGAAGTCCGGCACGAACCGCTTCCACGGCAGCGCGTACGAGTTTATTCGGAATGACAAGTTGGACGCAGCCAATTACTTCACTAACTTCTTCGGCCAACCAAAACCTCCGCTCCGGCGCAACCAGTTTGGAGGCACTCTGGGTGGCCCAATTGTGCGGGACAAAACTTTCTTTTTCGCCAGCTATGAGGGCTTCCGTGAGGCACGTGCCCAGACCCTCAGTGGCACATACCCAACAGCCGCAATGAGAACGGGTGACTTTTCCGAGTTGCTGAATCTGCCGAGCCCGATTACGATCAGCGACCCAGTAACCGGTGTTCCTTTCCCAGGAAACATTATTCCGTCGAATCGTATATTGAGTTTTTGGCCGGCATTCCTGTCCAAATATATTCCCCTTCCGAATCGTCCGGGCCTCGATCAAAATTACGTTATCGCTCAAACTCATCACAACGACATCAATCAAGGGATGGCGCGCGTCGATCATCGATTGAGCGGGAAACTCTCACTGGATGGGCATTACGTCTACAACCAGGTGACGGACTTGCCGGTATCGCTCAACCCCACGTTCGGTTCGTCGCAGAACAGCCGAGCCCACAACGTCATGCTGCATGCTGCATACGTCCATAGCCCCAATACGATCATCGACTTCCGCGCCGGCTACTTGCGGTTTTGGCAGGACCTGAAGGGTAATCTCGAGGGTACAAGCCCATACATTGCGCGTGACGTGATGGGAATCCACGGAATACCGAACGATTCCCGTTCCTCCGATGCCCCGTTTTTTAGCGTAGCTGGCTTCGATGCTCTCGGATCTTCCAATATTTCGTTGCCTCGAAAATGGATTAACGAGCGGTACGAATACCGCTTCAGTGTCTATTCCCACCACAATCAGCACGACCTGAGCTATGGCCTCACAGCGACGCGGCTGCATAATACCTTTCAAGAGAGGATCATACCCAACGGACTGTATTTCTTTAACGGTATCTTCAGTGGCTACGCAATGTCCGACATGCTGCTTGGAATTCCGAACACCTGGATAGGTGCGCCGGATGAGTTTGATCCGAATTTTCGCGCGTGGTCGTTCTCGCCCTGGGTTCAGGATGATTGGCGTGTAACCACGAATCTCACCTTGAATATTGGATTACGTTATGAGTGGATTGGACATCCATACTCGGCAAATGACGAAATCTCGAACGTTCGTTTGCCACCGGGCGGAGGTCTCGCCACAGTAGTAATGCCAGGCCAATGTATACCAGAGCTTCCCAGCCACCAGTGTTATCTAGGTGGTCTAACGGTGAACAAGCCCGCAACTCGCAGCACCCTTGCTAACAACAATAAGAACTTTGCACCTCGCATCGGCTTCGCCTATCGCCTGGGTGACCGAACGGTAGTGCGATCGGCATACGGCATCTTCTTCCAAAAGGAGTTCATGGGGAGGAGCACGATATTGGCAACGAATCCTCCTTTTGTTGGCGCTTTTACCGTCAACAACACACCGGAGACGTTCCAAAACTTCAGCTTTACTGATCCCTACGCGGGCCTTTCGCAAGGTGGAAAGCTCGGGTTTGAATACATTCCAGAGCATACTCCGAACGCATACCTGCAGTCGTGGAATCTCGCTGTACAGCGCGCGTTGGGAGCGGGGATAAACGTAGAGGTAGCTTACGTCGGCAACAAGGGAACTCACCAGGAAGCAAACACCGTTCCTAACCAACCACGTCTTCCCGGTCCAGGGGACCTCGATTCCAGACGACCGTACACTAACGTATCGGGAATTGCTGGCGAGGAATCGATAGGGAACTCGTCCTATAACGGCTTACAGATCAAGGCAGAGAAGCGGTTTTCGAACGGTCTGTCTTTCTTGTCGTCCTATACTTGGTCGAAAGCGTTTGCTTCCGGTTGCGACTTCCAGTTCACTGTCACGCCTGGTGGTGGTTGTGTTTCGAATCAGTACGATCCGCAATCCGCCCGGGGGCTGGATCAGAACGATCAGCGGCATCGCTTCACGCTGAGCTGGTTGTATGCACTTCCTCTTGGCAAAGGACGGTTTTTCTTGTCGAATGCCTCGGGTGCCGTCGGCAAGATCGTCTCCGACTGGCAGCTCGGCGGAATTGTCGCGGCCGCATCTGGGCAGCCCCTCACTCCGATCCTTACCTTTGATAATCCAAATGTTGGTGCGCAAATCGCGCTCCCGGATGTCGTTAGCAATCCGAACAAAGGGCCCAAGACGATCGAGGAATGGTTCGACACGAGTGCTTTCCAGACTCCGGCCCCCTTCACGTTCGGAAGCGCTCGGGTTGCCAGCATCACTGGCCCCGGGTCGGTGAACGTGGATTTTTCGATCTTCAAAAGCATTCCCATCTCAGAAAGTTTGAAGCTTCAGTTCCGCTCTGAATTCTTCAACCTACTGAATCACACTAATCTCGGAGATCCAAACACCACGTTCGGCACACCGCAGTTTGGAAAGATCTTTGGCGCCGGACCTAGCAGGGAGATTCAATTCTCACTTCGGCTAGAGTTCTAGTGCCGTGATCGCATGATCGAGTGGATTTTGACTCGGCTTGTTGTGGATGAAATTCCACGAACCGTGTGATCGAAACGAAACTGAGCCCGAGTGTCTCTCCCAGAGAAACTCGGGCATTCATAGCGAGATTCCGACCTGCAGGCCTTTCAGCGGCTTGTATCTCCAGATTGGCAGAAGGACCAGCGTCAACAAAAACACCGGAGGATTGTGATGGACAGGACACCGTTGCTGAGACGTGTCGTACTTACATCGATTCTGGTTTTCCAATGCATCTGGAGCGTCTCCGCGGTTTGCGGTGAGGGGAGCACGTTTGAGTCCCGGATCTTTCTGGAAAGCGGAAGTATTCTGGTGGACACATCCGAACCTTCTTACATCCAGTACGGAGCCAACGACCTTGGCGCCTACTTAAGTGAGATCAGTGGAGGCAGTTTCACTGTCGTAACGACCGAACCCGGCATTCCGAAGAGCAAACTTATCATCGTGATCGGTCAAAAGATGTCCAAGAGACTGGGAATCGATTTAACACATGAGCCCGAATTGGGTGATGAAGGTGCAGTCATTCGTGCGGTAAGACGCGATGGATCGTACGTTGTTTTCGTCGCCGGATCCGGCGCGCGAGGCACTAATTTCGGGATTGCGACGCTTCTAAGGCTCGTGCATGTGGACGGTCGAGTGCCCTATCTTGAAGCCCCGTTGAATCTTCGTAGCAAGCCTAAGACCTCGGTTCGTGGGTATAACTTCTCTAATGGCGCGGGAAACCTGAAGTATCCATACGGATTTCGAAATTGGGGAGAGCAGGATTGGAAGCGGGTCATCGACATTGCATGGGCAGAGCGCGCAAATCTTATCCTTATGTGGCCCTTCATGGAGATCATTCCGGTGCCCCTGTCTGCAGAAGACAAGGCCTATCTTCAGGAAGTTCGTCGCATCGTTGATTACGCTCAGACCAAACGAGGAATCAGGGTGTGGATTATGCAGGCGGCAAACCGCGTTGGGATTTCTGATTGTCACAGCCGTGATCCTCTCAAGCGCGGATATTGGGTAAAAGGCTGCCAACAGGACATGAATCCTGCTGATCCCGAGCAGTTCGAGAGGATTCAGAAATCCTTCGAAGCCCTTTATCAGAACGTCGATAATGCAGACGGCTTCTGCATGATTGACTCCGACCCCGGCGGCTGGCCGCAAAGCCCGATAAGCGAGCAGACTAAGATCTTTCGCGCCGCCCGACAAATTCTCGACCGCTATAACGTCCACGGTAGAGAGGCGGTGTTGGTTGACTGGATGTGGGTTGGATGGGGACGGCACTTTCTTGGTCCAACCGAGGAGTTTCCAGCGGGTTACCAGTGGACGACGAAGGATCCCACCGAGCAGGACGTGGCGTTCATGGTGGAAACCATCCGTAAATTTAAGCAGGACGTTCCCGAGCCATGGGAACTTGTGGACGGTATGTCACCCTACCTCAAAGCTGTTGAGGCTGAGTCAGTGCAAGCAAAGACGACATATCACCCGTTTGGAGTGCTGGGGAACGACGTTTTTCCCGCAACTAACCTGGAATTCGCGTCGATTCGCGGGGTTCTCAAACAGGCATTCAATGTTAAAGGACTGAAGGGGCTCATGGGCTACAATCCGATTGCACTGCTTGAGTTCCCAAGCACGAACTACTTTTTCGCGAACTTGTGGGACCCGGAATATGGAAATCGTACACAAGAGCAACTCTTGGCGGACATCTCCGAGTTGCTCTATCCGGAACGCAAGGAAATCATCGCCAACTCATTTCTAGCCCTGCTGGAGACGGAGCCTGGCAAGATCAAGGACGCGCTACTGCGGCTCGAAACCCTCATCAAATCGGGCGATCTCGGTCGTCCTGGAGGTCTCGGCCGCTTTCTTTTTCCCAATCGTGCCGTCGTTGCCAGAGATCTGGCTGCCCAAGTCAGAATCCGCTACGCCCGGCAGAATTTCATCCAAGCCATGCAAGATGGCAAAGTTGACGCAAATGAGAGCTCTCAACTGGTACACCAGTTTTTTAACGAACTCTTAAGCTGGGCCAAGGAAACCGGCTGGACAAGCGGTGGCCAACCGTTCTATGACGCGGCCTTGTTGCGGGAATGCGGGTGCCAGAACCCGGAACTCATGAAAGCAATGTCTCGATTGAAACATATTGTCTTGGAGAAAAACATCGGACGAACTGAAGAGAGCAGTTATGCCCAAATCAGCGCTTTCTTTGATCCGATCGTTAAAGATCTCCTGAAGAAATATGACGAAGACTCGGTAATGATGGGCTGTGTTGAACCGTTCAAACTCGCTTTGATCCAGATACCTTAGCCAAAATCATTCCCGCACGCTCGTGCGTTCGAGGAGATTGCGTGGAATCTTCAGCCCGTCCATTTCAAGTCGTAGCCGCTTTTTGTTCAGTTCAGGGCTCCTCACGACCTCCGAGTTAGTCATATCGGGGGTCGTATTGTTTGTTTTCGTAACGTTGTAGCCGGCGAGCGTTAGTTCGCCGTCAGGAACGCAAGGAGAACGGCGATGAGGAGATGGGATCGGTAGCAGGATGCATACATGGAGGAGTACCGGGCCCGGGGATAGAGCGAATCGAGCGCGTCGTGTACGGAGTCGCGGCTTTATCGGTGGGGACGGTGGCTAAAGAAGCGGCGTCCGAGAGTTGCGATCGAGCAGATCGACGCGATAACGATCACGCGATACATGGCCAGTCGCACTAGCTTTCGTTCGAAGGCAACGGTGTACGGAACCCTGAGCACGATGCGAGGTTTTGGTGACTACCTGGTGCGACAAGGCCTCTGGAACGTCAACCCACTGCGCTGGATGAAGGGGCCGAAGGTCACGCCTTACGCACGATTGCCGAAGCGCATCGATCACGCGCACATGGAAGCCCTGTGGCGTGCCGCTGCGAACCGCGGCGGTGACTATAGTTCGCATCTGTGGCTGACGATCCTCGCGATGTTGTACGGCACGGGCCTGCGTCGCGGCGTAATGGCAACGTTGACTTGAAGGCGTTGACGATCACCGTCACCGGCAAGGGTGGACACCAGCGCACGATTCCACTGAACGAGGAACTGGCGGAAGTACTCCGTGTGTATGTGGAAGCGCGAGGTGCGGCGCCCGGCCAGGCTCCATTCTTCCGGTCACGCTTCGGACGGGCCCTTTCGCGCGGCGCTATTTATGAGCGCGTTCGCACGTGGGGTCAGCGCAGCCGCATCGGCATTCCACTGTCACCGCATCGCATGCGGCACACGTTCGCCACGCACCTGGTGCGGGCGGGAGTGGGATTGGTCACCATCCGTGACTTGCTCGGACACCGCCTCATCACCAGCACGCAGATCTACCTGCACGTGACTGCCGATGATCTGCGCAGCGACAGCCCGTCATCCGATCAGCCGGTTGCTTGACACGGTGAAACATCTGATCGTACCCGGACGCCTGCCATTCCAGAAAGCGCGGCCGTTCTACGGAAGCGGATAAAGAGTTCCGCTTCCGCAGATCGCATCTCTTCTAGTCGTTTTATTCCCACCATCAGTGCTGGTGCCGGACAGGTGTATTTCCGTGAGCGGAAGTAACTGCCCTGATAGGTAAAAGTGTTGGCTGGGAGCACTGCCGGGAGTACTGTCGGAGCGATGCTAGACTCGAAAACATTCCGTTCGACTACTGTCGGAGTTATCGCATGAAACCGCAGCAGCAACGGGCTCTGGACTCGAACTAAATATTACTATGACGAACTCGGAAACTTGTTCGAGGTCGGCCGAAGCGGGGAATTGTATTCCAGGGAAATTTTTGGGGCGGCGGCAAAGCCGAACCCCTTGCAATTGCTCGAATGTGCAGGGGACTTTCACGTATGACATGCGCGGCCGTGAACTGAGTGGCGGCGGAAGAACATTAAGTTGGTCGCAATTCGATTTGCCGGAGCAAATCAGAACAGATACGGGTGTAATCACGCAATACAGATACAACGGGAACGGTAACAGAGTACAAAAGAAACTATCGTCACCTGACGCTTCAACGATCTACTTTGGCGGTCTGTATGAACAGCGAAACGACTTCTCAGGAGAGTCCGAATTTCTTACGGTTCAGGGGGATGGATTCAGGAAGGGCACAAGATTCGCGTTCGCGAGTTCTACGGGTAACTGCGCGGGCGACAGACAGCTTGACACATGATCACTGGGCGTAAGCACCTTGATTCGCCAGACTTCTCATCCGCCTGCGACCTGTGGTAGCCCCTGATGATGAGTACACGTTGCCCCCAACACACTATCGCCGCAAGATCGCGGTCGCACTCTGCAGGGCATCACCCATGACATGCAAGAGTCCACTCGTTAAACTTAGCCTCGAAGTAGTTTCGGTTGGTTGGCTGGATTTTGACTTCCACGCTAACATTGACGGATGGATCCTTCACCCGAGGAGCGGAAGCCGGAGGGGCGTAAGCTTGGGGACGCACGCGCCAAATCGCAAGGGAAGTTGGCGCTGGCGTTGGGATTGATTGCCGTCGCGCTTAGCTTGGGGTTTGGGATTGCCTGTCTAATCTCGGTTGGTCGCCTGGAGCGGCGTCTGGATGGTCAGGTCGCACGGCTCAATCAGCAGATGGAAGACTTCGGACGCGTGATCACGCGTTCACAGGAGCAATCACAGGCGTCGGCTCAGCAGGCTTCGCAAGCGGCAGCGAACGCCCTGGCAGCCGCGCAGCAGCGCGACTTAGCCAAGCAGGATCAATCGACCGCGGAAGCACAGGCGCAACTCGCCCAGCAGCAGGCCGCCGCCGAGCAGCAAAAGGCCAATGAGGCCATACAGCAGGCAGAGCAATATCGAAAAGAGCGTGAGGCGCAACTTGCGCAAATACAAAAGGCCCTCGGGCAAATTGCCGAAACGCGTCGCACCGCCAACGGTGTGGTCATGACGCTGGACAGCAAGTCGATCCGCTTCGACTTCGACAAGGCCGACATAAAGCCGGAATATCGCGACATACTCAATCGCATTGCGGGCGTCTTGATGACCCTCAAGGGGTATTCGATCGCCATCTACGGATATACGGACAGCGTCGGCACGCCGTCGTACAACTTGCAACTTTCACAGCGTCGCGCCGAAGCTGTCCGCAATTTTTTCGAGCAAGCCGGAATTTCTGCATCCATCATGAGCACGAAGGGGTTTGGCTCATCCGACCCGCGCGTGCCGGGCGAAAGCGAACTTGCGCGTGCTGCCAACCGCCGGGTCGAGATCGCCATCATCGACTCGAAGCTCATAACGAACCGCCCTCTCGTTGTGCCCGAGTGAATCCCGCGCAAGCGGAGTTCAAGATCCGACTCGCCGCAACAAGGCGAAGCCTCAAAATGAGAACGAGCAAGACCGCGGCGCGCTCGATGTTGCTGAGTACCAGTCGGAGGCCTCAATCGCCAGTCCTGCCCAGAATTCGAAGGCTGACCGGCACTCTGACCCGTGCCGGATCCACTCCTGGTGGACCCGCTCACCTTCCTACCCTGCATGCTGGATTGATGAATGAATTGGACGGCGGCTACCCTCGAACCGGTAATCTGTTGTGTCATACGCCTGGTGTGAAATGGCGAGATCGGAGCTGTCTGCGCATTTCGGAAGCACGCGATACGAAACATCGCCGCTAACGCTGAACGGTCTTTCGCGATGAAGATGAACGCCTCCGTCCCGTAGCATCTCCCCTAACTCGCTTTGAATCCGCTTGAGATCGTAGCGGGAAAAGGTCCATCTAGTTGGCTCCAGCTCCGCGAAGATCTCTTGTGCCTGAGCTGCTTTACCCGGTTCCTTTTTGAACGCCAACAAGAAAGTTCCAAAGTATGTCTTTGTTCCAGTCGAATTTCAGATATCACCCGCCCTTATGACAGCAAACAGCGGCAGGATCAGAGTGAATTGAAGAATCACCCTCCCTCCGTCTGAGGGCGCTTCACCGGTTCACCGTTTCCTCTCCCGACAAATGCCTGCGGAACCGGAGAAGCTGCCTTGTTCCATTTCCGTTGACAAAGGGTTTTGTCGGCGGAGCCTTCCTCAACTCACTTACCGCCGTATCAGGATTAGCAGAATCGCGCAGCAGTTTACGACCGATCGGGACAACTGGAGGCGGCGCAGGAATGCCGTGGTTGGTCCAAAAGACGACACCAGGGAGTCGCCTAGTGGTTTGGGTTTGCCGATCACGCAACTGGGGAAAATGTGGAAATGAGGAGGCAACTCGCTTAGGCGTGCCTGCGGAGCTTCTCGGATTTCAATTCCAACAATCGTTTCCTCAACTTCTCTAGGTGCTCTTCAATCGCGGCTGTCGATCCTAACGGGCGGCATAGTTCCTGAAGCCGCTCTAGTTGAATTATGCGCGTGAACAAATCGGACATCTCAAGAATACGCGGGTCCATTAACTCCTCGGGGTACTCTAAGCTCGCATTCTGCGCAACTACGGCAGTAAAAGGCAGTGAGGAAAATCACAAAAACCAAAAAATGCCCCGCCGACGGGGCGGGGCAGAATCGCTGTCACTAACGAATTTCGTTAGCGAAAGGCAAACTCTAGCTGAAAAGGAGCAGGGTTTCTATCAGGCGAGTTACTTATAGGAAATTCCGATTTGCTCGAATCGAGTTACAATTTCTACGTGCGCGTCCAACAGTCTCAACGGACGATGATCCCCGTGGTTTGTTCGCTCAAGTTCATCCACGGGTATAGGTGTTCTGCTTGCACTTGGGGCAAGCTACTGCCGGAATGCTAGGCTCGTTGGAGCGTTCCTTTTTGCGCACGAACTGCTAAGAATCTGCTCCTCAGCCAATCGTTCGGCTGGCTAGCATTACCAGACGGTCTCAATCGAACGCCTAGCTCTCGAGAACGAGAGCCATCTCAACATCTCTTCTCCGGACCCTCTCGATGGCCTCGTTCACGCGAGAGAGCGGCATGATATCAACGACGGCTTCGACGCCATGCGTTGCCGCAAAGCCGAGCATCTGCTCGGTCTCAGACCGGCTACCGATGTAGTTCCCGTAAATGGATCGCCGAGAATTGCTCAATTGGCCACAGCTAAGCGACAACTGTTCCAACGGCGAGGCGACCAGGCACAACCGTCCCTCCGGTGTCAGCATTCTCACAAACAAGTCGAGGTCGAAGGGAACATTCAGCGTCGAGAGAACGAAATCGAACGCCCCTTGGTACTCCATGAGTCGCTTGGGGTCTGAGCTGTCCGCGAATGCTCCTCCGAGGCGCTCGATCAACCCTCGCTTGCGGGGCGATTGCGAGAATGCCATCACGCTGTGCCCGCTCTTGTGGAGGAACTGGATCGCCAGATGACCAAGCCCTCCTGCGCCAAGCACCGCCACTCGAGAGCCGGTAGTCAGGTGGGCGCGAACAATCCCGGCGTATACGGTCAGTCCTGACGAGAGCAAGGGGGTTGAGGTGGCCGAATCAAGCTGCGGTGGAAGCCGGAAAGCAAAACGACTGTCGACGACGATGTGTTCGGCCAGGCCGCCGTAGCGGTCGACGGCGATGACCTTTTGATTGGCGCAGAGTTGCTCGATGCCCTGTCTGCAGAAGGCACATTCGAAACACGCCTCCTGTTGATAACCGACACCGACACGGTCGCCCGTGTCCAGGTCGGCGACCTCTGAACCGGCCTCTTCGACGACGCCGACGATTTCGTGACTCGGGACTAACGGAAACCGCGTGTCACCCCAGGCGTTATCGATGAACTGAATGTCACCTCTCGCCAAGCTCCGATGCGTGATTCTCACGAGAACGTCACGGTTGCCGATTGTCGTCTCATACAGAAAGGGCTGTGCCGAACCGCCCCTCTCGTTGATCGCGTAGGCTCTAATTTGCATATATGCGGACTCCAGTTCCCGGGGTATTTCTACCGTCCATTACCGTGATGAACGCGTTCCGTGTGGGATTCAATGTCTCAATTCGTTTCAAGCAGGTCTCGACCGCTTCGACGGGCGATACTGTTTGTTCACGAATTCGTCTGCTTATTTCGCCAATGCAGTCGTAATACATTTATGGTCATCCTTTTGGGCTCGACTGCCGGTGCAGAGCGGCCCGTGGCCATGCGCGATCCGCAAAGGATCAACACGAACGATAACGCGATGCGTGCGTTGAAAGGCTCAGATAGCATCGCGACGCCCGCGGCGACGGCGACGGCCGGTGCGACGTAGGTGATCAGAACGGCACGCTCGGCGCCGGCCTCTCGAATGAGGAGAAAGAAGGATGCGAACGCGACCGCGGTGCAAACGATACCTAGGCCGAAGATCGCTGCGATGACCGACGTCGACGGCACCGAATGCGGCCAGGTCATGAACGCTGGCAGTAGGTAACACGTGGAAGCGATGGCCAGGCACGCCACCGTCATCGGAATCACGGGAACATTCTTCAACCATCGCACGGCGATGATCGATCCACCCGCATAGCACGCTGCCGCGAGAACGATCTCAGCGATCGAGCCGAGGTCGCCGCCCAACTCGGGCGCCGCCAATACGCTCACGCCGGCGAACCCTAAAGCCAGCCCTGTCCGGCGCAAAGGTCCGAGTATCTCAGTGCTACCGAACACTTTGCCCAGGATTACGGTAAGGATGGGAGTTACCGCGATGAGCAACCCAGCGGTCGAGCTATTCAGCCGGACTTCACCATGCGAGAGCAGCCCCCACGGGATGATCATTTCGACGAGCGCGAAGCTCACGACAGGAATCCAGTGACCGCGAAGGGCGGTGAAACCGCTGTCGCGAAGGGCGATCGGAAACAGCACGGCTGCACCCACAGCCGATCGTGCGAAAACGAGGAACGGAACGGAGATTTCCGCCACCGCCACCTTGATCAGCCAATAGGGAACGCCCCACACAAGGCTCAGCAGGACGAAGAGTGCCCAGGCACGACGACTCATTCGGTGGACCGACAGCTCCTCCATCATGAGGCGAGGGGAATCCACAACGTCAATCCACCCTCTCCAGTGCGTGGGTCGAAAGCTGGGTTGTGCCGCTCGATGACCGGGGCGTCAGCCACGGCTCGGCCAGTAGCAGGGATCGCCTCGTTCCAGATGCTGCGGTAGGTCTCGAAGATAGTGGAAACGTGCCCGGCGTGCTCGAACACCGCGTACTGCCGCTGAGGAATCTCGAGGTGGAGTAATTGGGGCAAGCGCTCCCCAAAGCGATGCACCTCGGCGCCACACATGTACAAGAACTGCCCGTCGTCGTCCGCGCTGTAACAGACCCCGATTGGGATGTGATCGTGCTTGTAGGGGATGGCATCGTAGCACTCCATGAATCGCTGCCATTGTGCCGGAATGCTGACGGTGGTCTCGAAGGAGCAGCGCTCCGCGAGGCCAACGACGCGCATGCTTTGACCGTCTGTGATATGAGGTGGATCGAGGCGAACATTGGCGCGGGGCCGCAGCTCAAGCGGGTCAACGAGCGCGAGGCCATTGACACTGCGGCGTTCGCGTACGCCCTCGGGCGTCTGTCCGAAGCGGTCGCGGAACGCGCGTGTGAACGCTTCGTGTGACCCGTAGCCCGCGTCTAGAGCGACGGAGAGGATGTCGGGCGCGCCGAATGCGAGCGCCCTTGCTGCGACAGTTAGACGACGTGCACGCACGTATTGCATGACAGACACGCCGGTCGCAGTCCCAAAAGCGTGGGCCAGGTGCGACCGTGCGACCCCGCACGCCGCCGCGATTCCGTCGAGCGTGAGCGGTTGGGTAGAGTTGCGCTCAATGATCCACAGCGCCTTGTCCGGTAACGACATCTTCAGTCTCCTACTCCCAGAGCCTAACAACGCACGACGGCTCGGCGCTTGATAATTCGTCCGGTAGCTGCCGTCCTGAGGATGCAAACAACGATCTCACACCCAGGGAGTTGCTTCTAGCGCTAAACCCAACCGATATCTTCCGTTTGAGTTCCAGATTCTCCCTTCCATCCTGTCACCAAACGCGCAACAGCCTTGTCACCATTTGCGCAACGCCGTTGTCACCAAACGCGCAACAGGCGTTGCTGGAGTACGGAAAATCCCGTGGGAACTGCGGCGAACTGTCGTTGCTGCTGGCGTTCCTTCCCGCGCGGGTGCGCGAGGCTTGTTCGCCAGCAAGGACGAAGAGACCGGGTCTTGCCGGTGCCGGTCGGGCCCAGGAACAGGAGGACTGCGATGGGGCGGGGTTGGGATCGTTCAACCCAGCCATGTACGACTGGATGACATTGGTGACGATCTTTGCCGCCTCGAACAGTCCTTTGACTTTATGGTTTAACGAGGCCTCGAACTCGGCCGCGTCGGTATTCTGAAGCGTGGGGTCCAACACCATGGGTGAGCCAGCGCGTCGGTTTCGCTAATGAACAGGATTATTACTGTTCTGGGGAAGGGTATGACAAGGAAGGTGGTTAAAAACAGAAAGCAAGGCTATCCGGCAGGAGGCGAGACCAGATTCACGTATTCAGGTTGCGCAGCGTTCTCCGCGTCTCGATTGCGTCAGGGCTTCGGATTTTCAACGATACAGCGCCGGGCCTTTTCCTTTTGGACGGAACATGTACGGCGGCGTTGGATCTTTGCAAGGATTGATCCTTCTAACCTCATCACTTCACCGCGCGGCGGAAAGGAGGTGAGACGGACATGCCAGCCAACGTGGCTTCCGGAAAGACAACCCGTATGAATCTGAACGTGCCTTCTGAACTGCACCATGCTTTCAAAGTGTCGACCGTTCTCCAGGGCAAGGATATGACCACCGTCCTGATCCAGTTCATCGAGCAGTACGTGGACAAGCATTACCCGAAACAACTGCCGAAGAAGGGGCGCCGCTAATGAAACGCTGCGCCTTGTATCTCCGCGTCTCGACTGTCGATCAGCATCCTGAAACGCAACTGCACGATCTGCGCAACCTGGCCGCCCAGCGCGGCTTCGAGATCGTTGCCGAGTACACCGACCGAATTAGCGGCGCGAAGACCAAGCTTCCGGGGCTCGACCAACTGATGAGTGATGCCCGTCGCGGCCACTGCGACGTCGTTCTGGTGTGGGCTTTCGACAGGATCGCTCGATCAGTGAAGCACTTCCTGGAAGTGCTCGACGAACTCACGCATCTTAATGTCGAGTTCGTTAGCTTCCGTGAAAATATCGACACCGGCGGACCGCTAGGCCGGGCCATGATCGTGATCATCGGGGCGATTGCCGAACTCGAGCGTAACCTTATTATCGAGCGTGTCCGGGCCGGCATGCGGCGGGCGAAGCTGGAAGGCCGGCGAATCGGACGGGCACCGATCCTCGTCAACCGTGTCGCCATCCTCCGGGACCGTGAACGCGGCCGTTCACTGACCGAAATCGCCCAGGCTCATGGAATATCCCGGGCGCTGGTCTCGAAGATCCTGCGCCAGGAACGAGTTGCTGGCCACAAAGGGTATGTTCCAGCCCCTCCGCAAGTCCAAGAAAACAGGCCGCCGAAAACCGAGGCCAGAACTAGTCACGAAGCATTGCCTTCCGCACTAGTGCCCAAGTAGTCGAGCCTGGACCTCCACGTATGAGCCCTCTGGACAGCAACCCGAATACGGCGAGGCTGACGAACCACCCCTTGCCGCACTAGTTTCGGCGGCGAACACTGGATGAAAAAGCGGTCTGACAGTCTCGGTTAGGTGGTCACCGGGCAACTGGTTGATTTTCGAATTGCTGCGGCAGCTTTGAAGTTGCCTATGTTGAAGAATCCTAGCGAGCAGCTGTGGGAGTGAACGGAGCTAGCTTTGTTGCTCCAAATCTTCAGGCAGAAACACGCAGAATACGGTGCCCTTGCCGAGCCGCGACTTGAAGCGAACGGAACCGCGGTGTTTGCGGACGATCTCAGAAGTGAGCCAGAGACCGAGACCGGTGCCCGTGTCCTGCTTGGTGCTGACGAAGGGTTCCATGATCTTCCCCCGAATACTTTCCGGAATCCCGGCACCAGTATCTGCGACAACGAAGCGAACGCCCGGCCGGATTCCGTTGGAACGCTCAGCGCCCCGGCCTATTCGGATATACAGTGTTCCACCGTGCGGCATCGCATCCAGCGCGTTGCCGATGAGATTCGCTGCCACTTGGCGCAGTTCGCCAGCAGAACCAAATACTTGCGACTGCGGGTCCACACTCAATGCAAGGGTTACGTTCCCGGTACGCAGCCTGCGGTCGTACAGCCCTAGCACAGAATCGAGCATGCCCTTCAGGTTGACCGGAGCGGCGACACTGGTGTCACGATGAAACCGAAGCGTGTGGGTGGTGATTTCCACTACGCGCTGAAGTTCCTGCTCGGCAATTCCAAGGTAGTGTTTAGCTTCCTCAAGAGACCTCGACGATTTGATCAAAAACATGAGGTTCATCACAGATTCGAGAGGATTATTAATCTCGTGAGCAATGCTTGCAGCCAGGCGGCCGGCGACTGCCAGCTTCTCCGACTTGCGCAAGGCGTCGGCGGCAAGCCTTTCCTGCCGCAGGTGATCGCGAAGCTGATACTGCCTTGCGCGGGCCCGGATGGCACTTTGAACGGTGCTCGCCAATGTCTCCGGGCGGACAGGTCGTTCGACGACGATGACATTGCCCAAGGGCTCGCGCAATCGCCGACGCGCTTCGCTGACTGGCGTTGTCTGTCCACCACTGGTGAGCACGATGACCGGCAAGTCGGACCAGGAGGGCTGAGCGGCGATGAATTCGGATAAGTGGTGAATAGATTCGGCGTTAAGAACTTCGTCGGAGAGAATGAATGCGCCGGCAGACTCCGTCGCTGCGCGGATGGCGGAGCTGCAATCCCGAGACATCACCGTGTTTATTCCCATGCGCTCGAGCAGGCGGCAAATTAGTTCACCATCGCGGCCTGTTGGAGCGACGACGATCACCCTGAATTCATTCATATGCCAATTAGCTACCTGTTCCTCGCGTTAGTAGCCCGCATCCTCAGTAGCTGGTTGCGGCACTCCAGTCATAATGCCTCGGTAGTCGCTCAGCGGCGGGCCGAGCGACAGCCTGCCGCTATCAAAAGTGAGTGCACGAATAGTGCGTTCGTGCTTCCCGCTGCGCTTCTTTACAACAGACAGTGCCTGACGGAGTTCGCCCTTCAGCTCGTAGAAACGGAAGAGCAAAACGGAATCAGCGAGGTAGCTGACGTCGATAGGAGAATCCATAGCTGTTCCCAAAAGCCCATGCTGAGCAAGCGTGAAGATCGTGGTGACCCCTTGCTGATTCAAGTAAGAGAGCAACTCGTGAAGTTGCAGCATGAGGAAAGTTTCGCCGGGCATGGCATTGAGGAAGCCGTTCAAGCTATCGATGACAAGGACAGAGATCCGGCCGTCTTCGACCAGCTTTCGAACCTGATGGACGAAATGCCCCGGGGCGATCTCGGCAGGGTCGACCTGGTGAAGGCTAATCTTGCCGGCGCGAAGCGGACCAGCGATCTCGATCCCGAGACCAGCGGAGCGGTGGAGATAAGTCGTGAGCGTTTCATCGAAAATGAAGATGGCGGAGGATTCGCCTCGCTCCGCGGCAGCAGCGGCATAACGCGCCGCAACGCTCGATTTACCGCACCCGGCTGGTCCCATCAGCAAGGTCGTAGTTCCGCTGTCCAGCCCACCTCCGACGAGTTGATCCAGTTCCTTGATGCCGCTGGAAACCGGAGCCATGTTGTGGCCTGGCGCATGTTCCGACGCCACCAGGCGCGGGAATACTGTTACACCCCCGGTGTCGATCGAGTAGTCGTGATATCCCTCGCGGAACCGCGAGCCGCGCAGCTTTCGCACCTCAAGGCGGCGACGTTTTACTCCAAATTCGCGATCCAAGCTCTGCATCATGATGACGCCGTGCGCAATGCTCTGCAGTTGAAGGTCGTGCCCTTCGGCAGTGCGGTCGTCAAGCAAGAGCACGGTACAGTTACGGCCCGCGAAGTAGCGCTTCAACCCGAGTATCTGACGTCGATAACGAAGAGGCTCACGAGCGAGCATGCGGAGTTCCGATAATGAGTCAAATACAACTCTCGTGGGCTGCACTTTATCAACCTGTCGCAGCACCGAAGCGGTGGTATCGGCAAGTTCGACATCGGAAGGATGGAAGACCGTGTATTCTCCCTCCGGATTGATCGCTTCGTCTTGGGGGGTCATCTCAAATACGGGAATGCGATGAAGTGTCCAACCGTGCGATTCGGCCACGCCCTCTAATTCGCGGTTCGACTCCGATAGGGTCACGTAAAGACAGGATTCCCCGAGGCGTACGCCTTCAAGGAGGAACTGCAAGGCCATGGTCGTCTTGCCAGTCCCGGGATCGCCTTCCACAAGATATAGGTGGTTGGAGGGGAACCCGCCGTTTAGAACATCGTCGAGCCCAGCAATTCCACTGCTCACTCGCAGATTCTGTCCGTCGCCGTTCGAGGCGTTAACGACTGTCATGGGGTGGTCCTGTTTGAGGTATTTAAGCGCGCCTACGAATCGATATCGTACTCCCCCGGTGAACGGGAACGTCGAATATACACCGAGATTAGATGCCGGTTTTTCGGTGAGATAGGCTCAGAAATAGTCGACTGTCGTTCGCGATTGGGGGCTCGGGGCTTATTGGAGTTTTCTGGGTGCCAGTTCGGGAGCTGGAGGAGAACAGGGTGTCACATCGAACTTTGGGCACATAGACGGTTACAACGAAGGGGCGACGTTTGCATCACGCCAAAATTGCTCTAAGCGGGAGTTCACACACCTTGACGGACAGGCATCAGCGGCAGTGGCCAGGAAGGTGCAGATTCAATCGTGCTCTCTGGGGAGAAGAGGACAATCGGAACCACGGAGATGATCCCAAACGTATTCGGAAGAGCTCGAATCTTTTCGTAGTCCGCTCCAAGTCATCCCGGGGGAATCTTTTTGCCAAATCCAAGTCTCGGAATGGCACGTATTTCAAAGCAAATTGCTCGAAGGTTCTACAGAGCGTCCGGCTGTGCGACGCGAGCCACTTGATGATACAGCTGGACCTGTTGAGATCCCGAGCCATATGGGTATAGCGCCTGATGACTTCCTGGCTTTGTCGTGCAGTGCTAAAGAACGGCTAGTTGAGCCGGCCGGATTATCACCCAGCATCGTTTGCATCCTTCCCCCCCCGGCCTCCGTTTCACCCGGCAGGTTCTATTTTTCGGGGACCTGCGTGTCATCTGTCGCCCTGCCTGTCGTTGAAAGTGCGTGAGTTGGTGGATTGGCACTCTTCGCGGAGAGGATATTCATGGCCCTTACGCCGAGACATGAGGTCACCGAAGGGCTCGGATCGAGGTGGATTCATATTCCCATCTATGCAGCGCACTTCCGGAGTTGGACTTGGAAGAGAGCTTGCGGATCCTGTGACGAGGCTCGTCCCGCCGCGATCCAGGCATAACGGGTGACTAAGGCTTCAGCCATTTGCGAACTCCTTCTAAGTCTCACAATTGCGCCGGACGTCAGTCATTAATTCGACGCCTGTCGTCAGAGTGACAATCTGTGACGCTAATGCCGATTCAAACATCAGCGCAGGGAAGCGTAGCTCTTTTGCCTCCTAATAAGCTCTTTTCAGTTCAGAGATTGAAACACAGAATTCTCGCCGGTGGGCCATTTGATGACTATTTGCGCATAGCAGAGAAATGTCTGAAGCCCGCGTACGCTCATTTGCAAGCAGTTTTGACACAGGATCGGTTCGATGCGCTTGGTCCTATCAGAACGCAACGCTTGCATTCCCCCTCCGGAACGGCCCTCGGCAAAATAAATTGTCACAAAACCCGCTGCCGATCTGTCTTTTCCAATAAGGCCCTCGAACGCTGGGGTGTCTTAAACCTGAGACGTTTGCGTTGAGGATCGGAATTTGATGCAAGAAGAACTGCGACCAGGCCGCCCGGAAACAGGACGAGTGCAACAATCTGACGCCGCAGTTCGTTTGGCGACTTTTGACCAGCATCGCAAGCTGCTGTTTTCCATCGCCTACCGCATGCTGGGCAGTGTCGCTGATGCGGAGGACATGCTGCAGGAAACGTTTATCCGCTGGCAGCAGGCGAAGGAAGAGGATGTTCGTTCACCACGAGCGTTTCTCGTCACCGTCATCAGCCGGCTCTGCATCACGCACCTGCGATCAGCTCGCGTTCGACGCGAAGAATATGTCGGCCAGTGGCTCCCCGAGCCGCTGGTGACAGAATCCGGGAATGATCCACTGCGAATTGTTCACGTGGATGAGTCGCTGTCGATGGCATTTCTCGTGCTGCTCGAACGGCTCACACCGGTCGAACGGGCGGTCTTTCTGCTGCGTGAAGTGTTTGAATATGAGTATGCTGAGATCTCGTCGATCCTGAGACAAAACGAAGCCAATTGCCGGCAAATATTGACGCGAGCGCGACAACATGTGCGCAGATTACGACCACGCTTTACCGCTTCTACACAGAAACGAAATGATTTGCTCGACCAGTTCTTGCGTGCTGCTACCAGCGGCGACATGGATGCCTTGCTGACCTTGTTGTCTAAGGATGCGGTATTGCATTCCGACGGTGGTGGTAAGGCGATTGCGGTCCCGAACGTGATTGAGGGCGCGGAGAAGGTAGCGCGCGGCGTCGTGGGGGCGCTGCGGAAACTGGTCCCCAAGGAAGTTGTGCGCCGGCAGATGGAGATCAATGGAGGTCCCGGGCTGGTGTCATATCTGGATGGAAAACCGTTTTCCGCTGTGTCGCTGGATGCGAACAACGGTCAAATTCGTGCTATCTACATCATCACGAATCCGCAAAAACTCCAACACCTGCCGAGGCTGACGGAGGAACCGGAGTAGCGTTGTCACAAATCTGGATGCTGGTCGGTCTTTCTGAAGTATGAAACACAGGAAGACGTCAGCGGTTCGAGCGGGATCGGTTGCAAACGGCGAAGGTGAGACGCGGAACCGGAGGACAGACCATCTCAATCACAGTGCCGTGCTGTTCGGCATCCTTCCAGTTGGATCGGCGATTGGGCGCTGGATCAGCAAGCTTATCGCGTTACCGCAGTTGCGCACATTAGTTGGCGGGCCGATTCCGTGGACGCCCCTGCAAAAGCCTCTCTCGGAATGCAAAGTAGTGTTGATCTCGACAGGTGGCGTTCATCTTCATCGCGACCGGCCTTTCCACGTCAATGGTGATGCATCCTATCGAGTGATTCCGAAGGATGCAGACTCCGCCGATCTCGCCATTTCACACCAGGCATACGACAAAACCGATGCATTAAAAGACATCAATCTTGTCTTCCCGATCGAGCGGTTGCGTGAACTCGCGGCAGCAGGAGTGATCGGGAGCCTCGCGGATGAGCACTACGGATTCGGTTTAATGGGAAGCGCGAAGAAGCTGCTGCCGTCGCTGAAAGAAGTTGCAAAGCGCATTCGGGAAGCCGCGGTTGATCTGGCGTTGCTGGTTCCCGCTTGACCAATCTGCACACGGTCCGTGGGACTGTTGGGAAGAGAAATCGAGGCTCAAGGCGTGACGACAGTTGCCTTGGGTCTTGTGAAGGAAGTTGCGGCAGCAGCGCGCGCCCCAAGGTTCTTGTATCTGCACTGGCCGTTTGGACACGCCCTCGGCGAGCCGGGAAATGTTCTCCAGCAAAGAACAGTGTTAGGCGACATGTTGTCGATGGCGGTGCACGCGCCACGCCCAGGCATGGTGGTTGAGCTGCCGTATCGTTGGCGACGTGAGAAGTATGAGCCGATCGCGGATTGGAGTACGCCGAGTCAGGTCCTGGTAGCAGCTTTGAAGAGCGCAAGACTGAGCGAAGAGGAAGCCCGAACGAATTTACTAGGCACAACAGAAGGGATGTTGAAGAGATGATTTCAAGCTTTACGATGGTGCTGATCGTGCATGTGCTAGCCGTGTTGGTGATGACGGCAGTCCTGGCCGCCGAAGCGGTTGCGCTCGTACATATGCGAGGAGCGACGAGCCTGGCGGAGGCGGTGCCATGGATCAACCCCGTTCCTCGACTAGGGTTATTTGCTGTGTCATCGATATTTCTGATCCTGTTCTCTGGCGGATACCTCGTGATGCAACAGGCAGAATCGCAACAGGCGTGGGGTCGTGTGGCGGCGGTGGCGGTGCTACTGATGATGTGTCTTGGAGCATTGACCGGGAAGAGGATGCGGGCGATCCGTCGAGGATTCTATCCAGGGATGGAAAAGAGCGGAGAAAGGATGACGCGGTTGCGAGGTCCTTTTCTGAAGGTGTCGCTGTGTGTTCGTATCACGGTGTTCCTCGCAATTTTTCTGCTAGTGAGTACGAAACCGGGAACGTTGGTTGCGATCGCGATGATGATTGTGGCGATCCTTCTGGGCCTACTCTTGTCGAAGCTGCGATGGAGCAGGAGCCCGGTTCTGTCAGTGGCAAGAGCGGTCGTAGGAAAATGAACAACCCGGCTGACGAAATGCGTGCGCATCGTCACATCTAGAAGGCACTCGTCGATGAAGCCTGAAGGAAGGGCAATCCGGAAGTAATCCGTTTCCAAAAGAGAGATCGCGGAGGAACAGGTCCTGGTGTTCGTAACCTCGATGAGTCGCAGTCGACTTGCCATGTCGAGAAGAGCAACGACTGCGGCTTGCGGGTTAACTCCCGTATCTCGCAGCCGCTCACGGGCAGAAACGAACGCTACGGTACCGCGCAGTCCAACCGGCTCGATCCCCTTTCGTCATTGCACCACCAGTGCACGGCCTGGATGTTGTCGGGATGATCGTCTCGCCACGCACCGTCCATGCCTTTCGAATTCCTGTGGTCGGGGACGATGTCGTTATAGTCGGTGAACTCAACCCGGCAGAGGGCGCAGATGCGGTTCTGTTCGACAATCTTGCGATCCAAAAGCCTGCGCATTTCGGCCGGCGAGCGCAATTCCCGATATCCCCGCGGATGATGTTCGTCTTCGATGCGCTGGACACCGCGGCGAATCAATTTCGGTTTGGTGGGTAGAGCTTGTCGGCCACAGCAGCAGCGGGAGCGATGGACGGGGCAAAACTGGTTGGGACGCAACTTCATAAATTCCTCCTTACTTGGCTTGGCGTGGGCTGGAACAGATACAGGGCGGATGCGCCGGAGCCGAGACGGCAACTCTTAACGGGAGAATTCAGAGTCCAGCAGGGAACAGGGGCTGAAGCGAACCGTGCATCTCAATTCGAGAGTTGCGGTGGTACGCGAGAAATTGCCGTTGCTCTTCGCGGCAGCCTCCTCCATTCACCGGCTCTCGATCGGCACTCCACGATGAACAACTAATTGCCTGCGCGATGCGCTCAGTTGCTTCAGAATCCGTGCCGCAGACAACGGTATAAATCTCTCCATTCACACGATCAGGGCGAGCCTTTCCAGAGGTTTGGGTGGTCGGCCGCGCTGGGCCTTCTGGAATACCGAAGTCAGCGACACTCGGTACAACGCCCTTCGTCCGCCCCGTACCGAACCGGTTTCCACTATCGCCGCCCAGTTGAACCCTGTTACAAAAGGCTTTGGAGTGGAGAGCGGAACTTATCAGGACCCTTACAACTGCTGATTTTCAACAGTCGCTCTACTTGGTTCGACCAAGAGCAGTAGCTTGCGAGAGGCTGTACACGTCGCATTCGTTCTGGCCACCCCAGGACGTGCTGTCCGGGGGCATCCTGCATGGAGCGGATGGAGCGGATTTGCGCCAAGTAAAGGTGTTGACGCTGGAGCGCTGGCGCCTATAATGCTGCCCGTTACGAGCCAAGCATCTCGTTCCAATCTAGTTCCCTAGATGAGGAGGCATCTATGCATTACGTGTGGGTGGCTGTCATCGGCCTGGTTGTTGGGGCTCTCGCTAAGCTCATCATGCCTGGCAAGGATCCGGGTGGAATCATCGTCACCATGCTTTTGGGGATTGCCGGATCGTTCATAGCGACGTTTCTCGGGCGTGCGGTTGGTTGGTACCAAGCCGGGCAGGCGGCTGGTTTCATCATGTCGCTGGTTGGTGCAATCGTGTTGCTGGTGATTTATCGATTCTTCAAGAAATCTTCGGCATAGGAATGATTTGCAGGGATGAACGAGGCGCCGGCGATGCGGCGCACAGCCTATGCTGAATCGCAGAAGCGCCTTGCGACAGAGAGACAAAGTAGATGATCGAGCTGAATCGTTGATCAGGGAGCAAACTCTTCACGGATTCTTCACCAGAACGTTCGCTTTCCTGACCGAAGTCAAGACAGGAGGAAAGTATGGGCCTATTGGATGAGGTTCTGAACAAAGCCGCCGGAGTCGCCCCCGCACCAGACAACCCACAAAACTCTCTCGCCTCCGCGATGCTTTCGATGCTCTGCAGCCAGAGCGGAGGCATTTCGGGTTTGGCACATCGGTTCACCGCCAACGGTCTGGGCGACATGATTCATTCCTGGATCAGTACCGGACAAAATCTTCCGATTTCACCTGAGCAGGTTCAAAATGTCCTCGGCTCCGATCAAGTTCAAGCGATCGCGGACAAAGCTGGCATTTCGCCCGAAGCAGCCCAGTCCGGACTGGCGCAGGTCCTTCCTCAGATTGTTGATCGCTTGACCCCGAACGGTGAAGTTCCGCAAGGGGATCTGATGTCGAAGGGAATGGAATTGCTGAAAGGAAAACTGTTCTCGTAATCCAAACACGGGGCCCCAGGCCCCCTCGATTCAACCCCTGCGAGGTTTCCATGTCGCTTTCGAAACGTTCCGTCGCCGAGTTTCTAGGTACGTTCTGGCTGGTGTTCGGTGGATGCGGCAGCGCGGTTCTGGCTGCCGCTTTCCCGCAGCTGGGAATCGGATTTCTAGGTGTTGCACTTGCTTTTGGTTTAACTGTACTCACGATGGCCTACGCCATAGGACATATTTCCGGATGTCATCTCAATCCTGCTGTTTCCGTCGGGCTTTGGGCGGGAAAACGTTTCCCCGCAAGGGAATTATTTCCTTACATCGTCGCGCAGGTATTCGGAGCAGTGGCCGCCGCCGGGGTCTTGTTCGTAATCGCCTCCGGTAAAGAAGGGTTTTCGACCGCTGCGGGATTTGCCTCGAACGGCTACGGTGCACACTCACCCGGCGGATATTCCTTGCTGGCCTGCTTGGTCGCCGAGGTCGTTCTAACCTTCTTCTTCTTGATGGTGATTCTGGGATCGACTGACAAGCGCGCTCCTCAAGGCCTCGCGCCCATCGCGATCGGCCTGTGCCTGACGCTGATCCACCTCGTCGGTATCCCCGTCACCAATACTTCCGTCAACCCGGCTCGAAGCACCGGTCCGGCACTCTTCGTCGGTGGCTGGGCTCTCGCGCAACTCTGGCTGTTCTGGCTTGCCCCAATCATTGGCGCCGGAATAGCTGGTGTTGTTTACGATGTCATTTCTGAAGAACCTGCGCCGAAAGCCGTTCGAGCTGCGGCACGCTAAATGAGGGCTCTATGAAAACGCGAATTGTACTGATCCTGCTACTTATGGTCGGGCTGGCCGGTATAGCCCCGGCTGCGACCGTATTGGGCAAAGGCACGAAAGTCAAAGTCCGAACCGACACGACGATTCCTGCGAAGCCTGTTGTCGGCAAGGTGTACACCGCCAGCATCAGCGAAGACGTGCTGGACAATGCTGGCCAGGTGGCGATTCCCCGCGGGTCGCAGGCGCAGTTGGTCACCGAGCCAACCGCCGACAAGAAGGATGCGGTCCTTGATCTTCGGTCGGTCGTGGTGAAGGGGAAGAAGTACAACCTCACTGCGCTGACGACCGGGAAGCAATCCGCCGAAGGCCTCGGGGCGAACAAGCGCACTGCGAAGTACGTCGGTGGCGGCGCCGCGGTTGGGGCGGTGATCGGGGCATTACTGGGCGGCGGTAAAGGAGCAGCCATCGGCGCTTTGGTTGGAGGTGCGGGTGGAGCTGGAGCGCAGGTCCTGACTGGCAAGAAGAAGGATTTGCCTGCCGAGACGGAGTTGACGTTCGAGCTTGCGCAAGATCTCCAGATGGCAGCAGTCGCAAAGAAGTCGACGACTGGGGTAAGGCCGCGTTAGGCGTTCTTGCTCCGAGCGTTGTTCAAGACGATGGAGAAGCTGTCCCAAGAGACAGGAGAACGAAGATGTTCAAGGGTTTTAGGGAGTTCATCATGCGAGGCAACGTGATTGACCTCGCAGTTGCGGTGGTAATTGGTGCGGCGTTTGGATCGGTCGTTACTTCCTTCGTCACGGACGTACTGAACCCGCTGCTCGCGGCCATCGTGGGCAAGCCCGATTTCTCGGCCTTTGTAGCCAATGTTCACGGGAGCGAGGTCAAGTACGGACTGTTTCTCAATGCTTTGATCTCGTTCTTACTGATCGCAGCCGCGGTCTACTTTGCCATGGTTGCCCCGATGAATGCTTGGAAAGCACGCCAGGCTCGCGGTCAGGCTCCGCCGAATCCGGCGACGAAGACCTGCCCGGCTTGCACGGAAACAATCGGGGTCGCAGCCCGGAGATGCAAGTGGTGCGGCGAAGCGCAGACCGCGTAGACAAAAGAACTCCACCGAATCCTCCTCGGACCTCGACTGGGGGCTGCGCCGGCAGCAGGAGCAAAGCACCAGCACGCTTTGCTCCTGCTGATCGCGATGGGGAGGAATCATGAAACGGCTTCATCTCGTCTCGTTCACCAGGACCGACCGCCGGCGGCGCTGCTCCGACAAGATGCACTCAGCGTCACAAGAAAGAGAATGCATAAAGTGGACCACCTGACGGGATCATTCGCGGTGGATCATACTGCACGTGAACAGCCCTCGGCATTTCGAGTAGCATTTGCTCTTGCAATCGGCTGCTGATTGGCGCCGAGCGCGAACCGTCGAAGGGGAGTGGTGCGTCGCGCTCACCGGCCGGGAATTGAACCTTTGCGATTGGTAAGAAAGCTTGGGTTTCCCGCAATGAGAGGTGCTGATGACCATTTTGCTATGTGTCCCACGGCGCTATTCAATCCTTGCGGCCCGAGTGCCCACCCGATTGGGAGGTACAGCATTGCCGTCGAGAGCGGCAATCGGCGGATCAGCGTGGCTCCAATCGCCATCGCGCACAGGACATAGCTCGATATGCTATTTTATATCCTAAAGCTAGATTGATATATTAAGCAATATCATTTGCAGGCTTGGTTGATATGTTTTAGCATGTAATCCGTATTGATGATATGAAAAAACATATCAGGCCCCTCCGACTGAAGGGCCTCCCCGTCGAAGTTCGCCAGGAGATCAAGGCGGCGAGAGCCGAGCGCGGCTGGAGCCAGCGGGAGCTTGGCGCGACCATCGGCCTCCCGCAGCCGCACATATCAGGGATCGAGTCAGGCGAAGTTGTGCCTCGCTTCGACACGCTGCTGGACATCGTGCGGGTCCTTGATCTGGACCTTTTGCTCGTGCCTCGAACCCTCGTGCCGGCGGTGCAAGCTCTCATCCGAGCACAGAAGGAACCCGAATCTGCCGAGAAGGCGCTCTATGCAGCTGACGAGGCAGAAGCGCCCGCCAGAGGAGACCAACCGCGCGATGGCCTTTGATCCTAAGACGCTCAACGCGCTCGCGGTCAACCTGCACCACCGCCGCATTGGTGTGATCAACCGCTTCGGCGGTGACCGCCATCTGTTTTCTTTCGAGCAGAACTATATCGACGACGAGAACCGGCCTACGCTCAGTCTATCCTTCAAAGGTCAGGCCGGCGGGCTCGTTATCCCGACGCGCGCCGTCCATGCGCGGCTGCCGGTGTTCTTCTCCAATCTACTGCCGGAAGAACATTTCCGTGATTACCTCGCCGTGCGTGCGGGCGTGAAGCCACATCGCGAATTCTTCCTGCTGGCGGTGCTCGGTGCAGATCTTCCTGGTGGACTCAGGGTCGAGCCGATGGAACTGGCAGCGCAGGCTCCCCCACATAACGCGGAAGCGGCTCGTGCTGAACGCATGCCCGAAACGGCGCTACGCTTTTCGCTTGCCGGCGTGCAGTTGAAGTTCTCGGCAGTCATGGAAGCGTCTGGTGGCTTAACCATTCCAGCTGGCGGGACGGGCGGCTCATGGATTGTTAAGCTGCCGTCCGCCCGGTTCCCCGCCGTGCCTGAAAACGAATTCACGATGATGGCGCTCGCGCGGGCAGTCGGAATCGAAGTGCCGCGGACGGAACTCATCGATATCCGGGATATTCACGGTCTGCCAGCCGATACAGGGAGTATGCAGGGCAAGGCGCTGGCCGTGCAGCGCTTTGACCGCGGCACGAAGGGCAGCCAAACGATCCACATGGAGGATTTCGCGCAGGTGTTCGGGCTTTATCCCGAGGACAAATACCACCATCGAAGTTATGCCAACATCGCTGCCGTGCTGTGGGCCGAGACAGGCGAAGCCGGCACCTATGAGTTCTTTCGGCGACTCGTCCTTTCTGTATTGATCGGCAACGCGGATATGCACCTCAAGAATTGGTCGCTGTTGTATCCGGACCGGCGCACACCCGTCCTGTCGCCCGCCTACGACTTTGTCGCCACGCTTCCTTATCTTCCGAACGATGGTCTTGCGCTTTCCTTCGGTGGAAGCCGCAGCCTGAGTGAAATCACCACCGATCAGGTGCGCCGTTTTGCAGATGCTGCCCGGCTGCCCGCGAGCCCGCTGTGGCCGATGGTGACAGATATCGCTGACCGAGCGGTTGGTGCCTGGGCGAAACTCCCAGAAAAGGATCTGCTGCAGGAGGATATGCGTAAGGCCATCGGGAATCAGATCCACAAGGTGACGAAGATCGTTCGGAGATCAGTAAGTAGTTAGAACCGCCGTTGGGCAGCAAACGAAGAGGTCATCGGCCCCGATCAAAGTCCCCAGCTTTTTCAGCTGAAATGTGTCGCTCCCGAACAACTGGCGCATGTCGTTCCGACGCCCAAGTCCATCCGTTCCCCAAGTGAGATAACGCCGAGCCACCCAAGCTCGGATCAGGTCTGCAACTGCCCGTACATCATCCGTTGCTGCAATCAGTATTGCTTAGTCAGCGCTCAACCGAACACGATTGTCGCTGTTTTTCAGGTGAGGTCCGGTGGAACCTCTTCCAGCCAGTATTGCAGCCGCACCGGGATGTTTCGGCCGATGCTCGCGGGCAGTGCAGGTTTACTTGAGCGAACGGATGTACAGGATGAGCTGCCAGCGCTGCGGCTCCGGGATGTTGCTCCACCCGGGCATACCAGTGCGGAGGTTGCCATTCGTTATCTTCCAGAACAGGGCGCCGTCGGACTGTGCCTGGGTAGCCGCAGATGCGAGGTCCGGAGCTTTGTGCGCCTCACGCCCCGCTGCATCTCCGTGGCACACGGAACAATTGCGCTCGAACACCTTTGCCCCACCGGCGGCAAGCTGCGGCTTCCCGGCGAGTGGGTTCTTGCGTGAGGCAGCGCTCGCCGGCGCTTGCCACTGCGATGATAGGTCCTGGGAGAAAGCTGGTTGCGCCGGTACAGCGACGGATCCAATCCAGAGCGAGAGCACAACCACGAGGGTCTTCATTAGTTTGCCCCAAACAGCTTCTTCACTTTCGATCCGAAGCCATTGATCTCGTACATATAGCCGAAGCGGATTAGCATGCGTGCGCTGTTGTGGGTGAGTCCAAACGCGGGCGAAACCTTCAAGGCTGAGTTCCTTGTCGTGTTCCAAACAAGCGATGGCGCGAGATAATGAGCTGTTTCTTTAAACCCGAATTCCTGAGAAGAACCGAGCCCGCCGTAAAGCTCAAGACCTGCCACGAGGTTCTCTCGACAAAAACTGCAGTTCGTGCCCGAAGCCAAGAGCGACAGTGGACGAGCGACTCCGAGCGCGTATCCGAATTCCACCCCTTCATCTTCTGTCAGGTTCTTCTCGGCGATGAAATTTTCAGAGATGTTCCAGCCTTTGGCGTTGCTCGACAGGATGAGCTTGCCCTCGATCTCGTGCATCTTTTCGCCGTGCAGTTCGCGCAAGGTCTCCTCGCTCAATTCTGCATGACCGACCACTTCCTTCTGAATTCGGCTACCCTCGCTGATGCGCTCATACTCGAAATACAACAGCGGATTGACCTTTAGCTCACGGTTGATCGGTTTCCAGCGATTCTCAATCCGATAGCCAGTGAATATCGCAGCGTCATGGTTCTGCGACGCTCCTTCCAGGTACAGGGACGAAGTCCACCAACCCGTCCAGCCATACTCCAACTCGACGAGAGGAGCCCAGTACGTAGGCAGGTTTTGCTTTTGCAACCCGATCGTCGACTGATGGGCGATCTCCAGATTGCCCGGCTCTTCCATGTGATGATCGTAGGTAACGAAGTAGGGGTTCTGTTGGGCAGCTAGTGGCAGAGTGAAGCAACTACAGAGGATGAGAAGGACCGCAGTGCGCATACGAGTTCCCAGGTAAATGAAAATGAAAATCACTTTCAACAAAGCATACCAAACGCGGAGCGCATCCCGGTGTGATGAATGTCACAGGCCGATGCGCCTGCGGGAGCGACAGAAGCAGTGAAAGGGAAGGCAAGCGCATCGCACGTATCTGCCGGAAAAACGGTCATATTACTTTTCCGATCACACGGTCAGGTGGTCAGGAGGGAACAACCCGAGCGCGACAAGCGCCAAAGGAGGGCAGTCGGCGAGTTGCGATCGAGTAGATCGATTCGACATCGATCCCGCAATATGTGGTCATTTCGAGGTGTTTTCGCTCGACAGTAACGGTGTATGAAAGCCTGAGCACGATGCGCTGGGTGAACGGTCTGAGGGCACGTCGTATCGTCGTCAGCCGAAGCGCATTGCTGTGCCATGCCCAGTTTCTCTGGCTTGATCCCTGCGGTCCGGCAGGTATAGGCTGCTGCCTATCGTCAACCGGCCAAGCCTGGAAGGCCCGTTCACTAGGGAGAGCATGAAGACAAACGAGGAACTCTTTCGAGTAATCATCGAAGACGGTTTCAGCAAGGGGAACGCTGCGGTCCTAAATGAAATTGCTGCGCCGGACTTCCTCGAGCACCAATCTGGCATCGTTCCACCCAATGCGGAGGGCGTAAAACGGGCCATTGCCACGCTTCACAACGCATTTCCGGACTTCTCGCTTACTGTTGAAGAACTAGTGAGTCACGGCGACACGGTGTGGGGACGCATGACCGCCCGGGGCACACAGCGGGGGCAGATCGGTCCGCTGTTCCCGACGGGAAAGCCCATGCAGATCACAGTCATCGACATCATGCGTTTTAGAGAGGGAAAACTCGTGGAGCATTGGGGTGTCGCGGATCGGCTTTCGATGATGGAGCAACTTGGTATGAAGCCCCCACCGAAGTTCATCATGAAGCTCCTTTCTTTTTGGCACTAAAGCGCAGAATCTCCCCCTCGGTTGCGGAGTAATCAGATGTTTGCTGATAAGAGGTCGCCCGGCGATCATCGCGATCTGCATCATGTACCAGAAGACAGGAAATAAAACCAAGCGTCATTTTTCTATCGAGATAGACATCCCCGAAAGCCTTCTTCAGCGCGCCTCCATGCTTCATGGTTCCAAACTCGCATGTTCATTCCAAGCTCGCTACTATGACGAAGGAGCTGCGGCGAGGACGAATTGCAGATCGCGGACTCCGACCGGACCACTCTCGATCGTATTAAAGCCGGCTTTACTCAGCAGAGCGACGATGTCATTCCTGCTGACGTGCCCATGCGGACGGTGGAAATGTGAGAGAAAGGTTCTTTTTTGTTCGCTGAATCCCTCGAAATCAACCACCAGTACTCGCCCTCCCGGCCTCAGAACTCTTCGAAGTTCAGCAGCGCATTTGGCCCGAGTGCTTGTCGGCAAATGATGGAGCATTACGGTACTAAGGACCGCGTCGAAGTGACCGTCGGGGAAAGGCAGCGCCTCCGCCAAGCCGTTCCGAAAGAGAACTTCCACACCGGACTTGCTCGCCTTTTGTTCTGCTCTGGCAAGCATCTCTGGAGAGGCATCAATTCCATACACCTTTCCGGAAGGGCCGACGCGCCGTTTGGCTGCAATCGCAAGCGTTCCTGTCCCGCAGCCCACATCCAAAACGCGTTCGCCAGGAGCCAGGCGAGCAAAGTTGAGCACCCGATCGCGGAATACTCGCTCTTTTCCAAAGAATGCAAGCCAGACGGTGAAGTCATAAAGAACGGGGGAATGCAACACGATTCCTGTCGTTCGTAGCGATTGCTCTTGTGTAGCGGCGGATACGGCCTTGCCTGATTCTTTATGTGCCATTCCTGTACAAACCTCCTTGGATAAATGTGCGACAATGAACATTTGTTCATAACAAAAGTAAGCTTTAAAGAGATCGATTTGAAGAACAAGAGTTGGTGCGGTGTTTCAAACCGGACAATAAAGGTGTTCATGTCCATCTTTTCGTTGCGAAATTTGAGGAGCAACCTTGATGCGAGGGAAGGCGATCAGTGATCGACGTGTTCAGAAGACACAAAACTTATTGAGAGACGCACTTGTAGCCCTGATTTCCGAGAAGCCGTACGACTCGATCGTTGTTAAGGAGATTCTCGACCGCGCTAATGTCGGCAGATCCACCTTCTATATGCATTTCCGCGATAAAGACGATCTGCTTCTCAGCGGCATACAGCAAATGTTAGGCCCTCTACCAGAAGCAGGTCTGTCCCGTGAAAAAGGAACTGAGAGAATTCTCTGGTTCAGTCTCCCCGTTTTCGAGCACCACTACCGACATGCGCACGCATGGGGCGACAGAATAGGTCCCAGGGCGAGAGCCATCCTGCATGAACATCTTCGAATGGTGCTCGCGGATGTCATCGCCGGTGTGACGAAGAAAGACTTTCGTATCGCGCGGACAGAGGCACGCCGGGTTCCTCCGGATCTGCTTTCACACTACGTAGCGGCAACATTTGTTCTTGTCTTGAACTGGTGGTTGGATAAGGGAATGTTTTTGCCGCCCAAGGAAATCGACAGTCTCTTCCGCGCGCTCACAATGCCGACACTGCACGCTCTGGCGAAGTGAAATCATTTGCTTTCGCAATATCTCCGCGATCGTTTCAACGGTGATTGCCGTCCTCTGAAGAAATTACACTTGCGGGTATTGATCAGGCAGTTTGTCTGGCCCGTATTGGATACGAGCAAACTTCTCCTGAGGCCGTGTTTTTTCTCAGCCCGGCTGAGAATAGAGCACCAAGTGCTTGGGCATTTGATTCTCTCCTCCTGACGAAGTCTCACATCAATGGCGGAAGGCGGTTCGTTTCTGGGGAGTGTCGCCCGGACACCGCTACGTCTGTCAACCGGGTCCTCGTCTTAGCCGTGAGTATCCAAAAGCCACGACAGCAATTCCGAGAAAAATGTCGGTCCAGTCGTGCCGATGGTATCCCCGCATAGCGCTCGCTAATTATGAGGAACAGCACGAACGCGATCCACTGCCGCGTTGTACGCGTGCGCGCACAAGGTTCTGTAGCTTGTGGACCTTCAAGCACAAATCCTCCTCAACATGCGCTTTCGTTTCCCTGCAACTCACGCCTTCGGGCGCAGGCAGTTCCAATAAGCAACTCACAGTTCCAGCAGAAGGACGCGACGGAAGCTGGATTGTAAGTTGCCTTTGCCGAAGTATCCGCTCATCCCCGAGAACGAGTACTCAATGATTCCTGGAAAGTCAGATGACAGCAAGTTCGGTCCTGCCCACCCATGCTTGACGGGGTCGAATCACCCCGATAGTATCTGCCGCCAATGGCTCTTTTTGCGGTGTCGCCATGCAAAGAGCGGACACTCCCAGCAACGAGGATTATCCCAGACAGTTCCGCCGCCCCGGCCGGCGAGTTACCTCGATCATCGTCGCAGCGGCAGTAGTTATGCTTCTCGTCCTATTTCGAGCCAAGCTCCAGCCTCTGGAATTGCCCTCCTTGTTGCTGGTTGTTGTATTTGCTGCCCTGTTCGTCGTGATCTTCTTCCATACCAGATTCCTGCTCCGGGCGCGGGATCAGCACGTCCAAAGTGACGAACGCTTCCAGCAGATGGCAAACAACATCCAGGAAATCTTCTGGATGATAGATGCAGGCACCAAAAGGGCACTTTACGTTAACGAGGCCTACGAGACGATCACTGGTTATTCATGCCAGTCTCTGCGCGAGAATCCTCTGTCCTACCAAGACCTGATCCATCCGGAAGACCGCGTGCGTGTTCTCGCCAAGCTCGACGAGGCAACCGGGACGGGACGCTTCCATGAACGGTTTCGTATTACCTGCGCCCGAGGTGAAATCCGCTGGGTTTCGCTGCAAGGCTTTCCGGTGCGGGATACCGGGGGCAAAATCGCACGCCTGGTCGGGACGGTGCAGGAGATTACGGCCCAGAAACAGGCCGAAGAGCAGGTAGCCAGAAATCTCACTTTGGCGGAATCCGCTCGGGCCGAAGCCGAAGCTTTGCGCAAGGCCACCCTGGGCCTGACCCAGGATCTGCGCATGGACTATGTTCTGGACGCCCTGCTCGAGTCTCTGGCGGAGATCGTTCCTTATGCATGCGCAGGGGTCTTTCTTGTCGAAGCTGACACGCGGCTTTTCCTGGCGCGCGAAAAGCTGCACCACCAAACGGGTGGAGAGGTTTCACATTATCCGTTCACTCTGGACGCGGCCGACCTTCCCCTGCTGCACCACGTCTTGGCTAAGCCGAGCAGCATTCTGCTAACCGACACCAGCGCAACGAAGGACTGGCACAGATTCACCGATCATCCCGATATCCGTTCATGGCTCTGTGTCCCGCTGGTCGCATCCCAGCAGGCCCTGGGGGTCCTCTCGATTGGTCACTCCGAAATCCATCGTTTTACCCCGGAACATCTTCGGCGGGCGCAACTGCTGGCGATTCCCGCTGCTGCCGCGATCCAGAATGCACGACTCTTTGAGTGCGCGGAAATCTATGGCGCCGAGCTCGAAAAGCGGGTGGAGGACCTGCGCCGGACGCAGAGAGCCCTTGAATACTCGGAGCAGAATCGCCGGACCTCAGAAGACAAATTCCAGAAAGTATTTCGTTCGAGTCCTATCTCGTTCTCCATAACGACGCTCCAGGATGGGCGGTTTCTCGACGTGAATGCCGCCTTCGAGCGTCGCTATGGCTACTGCCGCGCCGAGGTTATCGGCCACACCGTCCATGAACTTGGGATTTGGGAAGATTCGTCAGACCGGACGCGAATGGTGACCCAACTCCAGCGAGGCGGGCCGATCCGAAACGTGATCACGCGGCTTCGCACCAAGTCCGGGGAGATTAAGCTTACCGCCTATTCGGCGGATCGGATCGATTTTGAAGGGCAATCATGTATTCTTGCCGTTTCCGAAGATGTGCCTTCCTTCGAGCCGCGCCGGAGCAATTGAGCCCCTGGCGCCACTGCACCCGGTTCTCCGATGCCGCTCACTTCAAGGTAAGAGATCCTCGGCGCTGATTAGCGTTCTGCCCGGTGCTACGACCACAAAAAAGAAAATCCCATCCTTCTTTATAAAGTACGCCACGATAAGGTTGATCTACCCAACTTGGGTGAGGGGCTGGGTATGGGCACGCTGCTATCCATCGTGATTACGAAACTGTACGGTGACGCTCGTTGCCGAGATGGAACCGAGTCCAGGAAAAACAGTATTCGCTGGCAATCCAAAGCAAGCCAATGTTATTTGCTGATTCGAGGGCAGACTTTCTGGCTCCGATTTCTGTGGATGAAGGGGCGACGGAGCTCCGTCAGCCTGGATTGCGGACGGGAGTGCGCTAAGCGCGTTGCTCGGCAGTGCAGCCCAAAGCACCGCCAAGCCGCGCTTTGGAACCCCGTTCTGCCCGCGTTTCCGACCACATCGACACCTGGATTCGAACCACTGTTCCTTCGAGTCGACCGACTTACATCGCGAATTTGGAAAGCGCCACCGAAACCATCATGGTCCGAGCCTTCACTGCCGAAAACCCCTGAGCCAGGAGGTTGTATTGCTCAAGCATCGGCTACCCAATTCCGCCGCATTCAATGAGCAATCGGGGGTGACGTCGCTACACCATGTTCCAAGATGGTTTTTACAGTAGTTCAGAGATCTCTACCCAACCGGTTGCATATCTTTTGCGAGCTGTGCGATGTCCGACACTTTGGGGCTAAAGGCGAATCGAGCTAAGATCAACGCCAAACTTCTACCCGCCATTGATCGCCTGCTGATCGCCGGGATCAAGATGGGACCTGCCGGAAAGAGCGTGGCGATCAACAAAGTCCTGCAGCTGGTTCCGAAATGGACCCGCGGTAACTGCTGGCGCCGCCTGCGCCAACTCCGCCGACTGCCTGAGTTCGCTTCTGCGTCCGCCACAAGCGTTGCCGCCGCTGAACCGACCGAGCCAGCGCCGCGTCATCGCGGGGCCACGCGGGCGTGGACGGCCACCGATGACGATCACCTGCTGAACTGGGCCGGCTATGAGCCGGTAAAGAAGATTGCGCTTCGGCTGAGACGTTCCGAGCATGCGGTACGCTTCCGCATGGCCGCGCTGGGCATGAGCGCCAAAGTCACCGACGGCTGGTCGCTGCGTTCGTTGCGCAAGCTGTTGCGGGTTAGCCCGAAAAGAATTCGCTCCCTGATTGGCACCGGCCGGTTGCGTGTGCGCGATCCCCGCGTTACGACTGGCTCGTTCGTCGGCTTCCTGGAGAGTCGGCGCGCGAGCCTCGACGCCGGCGCCGAGGCACGATGGGCGGCCGTTCGGGAGAAATGCGAGGAAGGCTACTCCTGGGAGCGAGTGGCCAGCATCCTCGGAGTGGAGGTCGAAGAGGTCCAGAGGCTGATCTGTGCCGGCATCCTGAAGATCGTCGATCCGTTTGTAACCGACCGCCAGTTCGAGGAATTCTGCAGGAAGCATGGCAACGAGATCAGTCTTTCTCTACTTGATCCGGCAACGGGGAAATGGCTGGTCAACGAATATGGCGTTCCCCAGTCTGCCACCCGCAGCGCCGTTACCCCGCGCGCTCAAAAGCACGCGTTAAGTATTCGCGCCTGCGAGTGCGGGAAGAAGATTGCCGGCAATGCCTATTTCCGGCACGTGAAATCCTGTGAAATTGCCAAGAACGTGGCGGCGCGGCGAGCAGTGAATGGGAGAGCGCAGCAGGTATGCGCCTAGTCGGTTTTGACCTCAACGTAGGCGTCCGCATGGCTGCGCCAGTCATCGAAAGACGGATACGGCACCGGCAGGGTCAGCCCTCTGATCTCGTCGCAGTGATCCGCATATTCCATGGTGCGGATGGCGCGGGGGTGCCGCCGCACGCCGATGAGTAACACATCGAACCAACCTTCCGCCTGAGCGTCGGTGAAGAAGCGCTCGGCGATCCATGCCATCAGATCTTCCATAATACGATCACCGGGTATCTTCTCTGTATCAACCGATCGCGCGAGGAAGCTGGGACAGCGGCGTTCCAACTCTGCCTTCACTTCAGCGGGAAGGGGGAGGCCATGTTCCAATGCCGGTCGCGCCCAATACGCGAACGCCTCCCAGTCGAGGTAGCGGGTGATGGCCTCCTGTAAGCGCTCGGGACCAACCAGTCTGGCGGAGGCTTGTGCCTTTCGTTGCTCCGGAACCAGATGCGAGGCCTCGTTGCACGCCGCCGCCATTGCCTGCCATTCCTCAAACGATGGATAGCGAATCGGCCGGGCGTGCGTCCACCTGGTGACGCACTCGGACCAACAGACTTCGGCGCGCTGATAGCGCGAATCGCGAACGGCATAGAACTCGATCGCGTTAAACCATCCTTCTCTTCTGGCAAAGCCGAAGATGTGCTCGTTCATCCAGTCTTCTAGGCGTGGCCCCAAAAGGGGAATGGATGCCCCTCCCTTCTCGCCCGGGACGAAGCCCGGACAGCGCTCGTTCACAATCGTGGAGAGCCACTCGGGCATGCCCCGTTCAGCTTCGGTGATCGAGCGTACCCAAAGGCAGAACTCCAGCCACTCGATGTAGTGTGTGCGGGTGGCAGCCAGGCGCTGCCAGGGAATAGTGCGCGCCTCATCGTCGGCGCGCGCTTGCGCGAGGCGCTGGAGTGGGGCGGCAGTGCTATGGGCCAGGGGACGTTTTGCCTTCAAGCCGCGTTCTCTCCAGAGGGCAGGATGGGTTCTCGGGTGTTGACTACCGCCGGAGCAGAGATAAGTTTAGCCGATCGGATCAACCAAGGGTCAGTACATCCCTGAATAGGGCAACATTCAGTGGAACAAGATCATGCCGGCGCGCTTTCCTCCTCGGAGAGCTTCTCGCGCGGCCTGTCCTCGCCGAATCACCAGCGCGTCAAGCCAGCGAGAGCGAACCGTTTGCCAGGGACTGCGGCATGCGCCTCTTTTTCGCGCTAGAATGTCAGCCGCACAAAGAGGAGCGAGTATGGCAAAGAAGAAGATTGATCCTCTCAACCGCAAACAGTACAGCGCCGTCTCCGCAGCCCTCACGGTAGCGGATATTCCGGCAGCGGTAACCTTCTATCAAAAGACTTTCGGGTTCGCGAAACGCGGCATCATGAACGGGCCAGGTGGAAAGCCAGTTCACGCCGAACTCACCTTGCGGGGTACAACCCTGATGCTGGGTCCGGAGAATCCTGCGACCGGAAGCCGAAGCGCAAAAAGCCTTGGCGCGTCTCCGGCAACCCTCTACATATACGTGGAGAATGTAGATAAGGTCGTCGAAAAAGCGGTGAAGCTCGGCGCAACCCGCCAGGGTCCTGTACTGGACATGTTCTGGGGCGACCGCTGCGGCACCGTGGTCGATCCGGACGGTTACACTTGGATGGTCGGTACCCACAAGGCGGAGCCGACGGCGAAAGAAATGAAGAAAACCATGCAGGAGATGATGAAGCAGCAGGCGACCAGCGGTGCTGCTGCGGATTGATGCGTCTTCGCTGCCATGGTCACTGGACGATCAGGGGAAGAGTCCCGGCTGAGTGCCCGGCTTCGCCGGCTCGCGGAAGTTGCTCAAACCTACACCGACTAGCCGATAGCGCTGCCGCGCGCCAAGGTGCACTCGTGCCCGCAGCTTCAGCGCGATCTCGGTCAGCTCTTCGCAAGAGGATGGGGGAGCAACCGGCGTGTAACTGCGCGTAAGGAGCTTGAACTCGCTTGTTTTGAGCTTGAGGACCACGGTGCGCGCGACCCGCGGCTCTTTGCGCGAAACAAGCCAGAGCTTCTCTGCCAGGCTGCGGATCATGGACTCGGTTTCCGAAAGCGGCACGTCATCGTCGAACGTGTCCTCGACGGAAATCGATTGCGTGGCCCGGTCAGGAAGCACCGGATGGTCGTCAATGCCACGCGCCAGCTCGTACAGGCGGACACCATACTTGCCAAACAGATTTTCGAGGGCAGGGAGCTCTAGGCCTCGCAGTTCGCGCACCGTCTTGATTCCGAGTAACGCCAGCTTCTCTTCGGTGACTTTGCCCACTCCGGGCAGGCGCCCGACCGGCAGCGGCAGCAGAAAGGCCTCGATTTGTTCCGGCTGGATCACGAACAATCCGTCCGGCTTGCGCCAGTCCGAGGCGAGTTTGGCCAGGAATTTGTTCGAGGCTACGCCGGCGGAGGCAGTAAGCTTCAGCTCTTGTCGGATTTGTTCACGAATCGTTCGTGCAACCAGAGTTGCCGTCGCCAGGCCGGTTTTGTTCTCGGTCACGTCCAGATACGCCTCGTCGAGTGACAGGGGCTCGATAAGATCTGTGTGCCGCTTCAAGATCCCGCGCACCGCTCGCGAAACCGCCCGATAGCGCGTGAAATCCGGCGGCACCATCACGGCTTCCGGGCATACCCGCTGTGCCTGGATGGCCGGCATGGCCGAATGTACGCCGAACCGACGGGCTTCATACGAAGCAGCGCAGACGACGGAACGCTTACCCTTCCAGGCCACAATCACTGGCTTGCCGAGCAAACGCGGGTGATCGCGCTGCTCGACCGAAGCGTAAAAGGCGTCCATGTCGACGTGGATGATCTTGCGGATTCCCATCCCCACCCTGCTCACTTCCTCAGGATCTTGTCCATGGCCTTTCCCCTGGCCAGTTCATCCACCAGCTTGTCCAGATAACGGATTTGTCGCATGAGCGTATCCTCGATCTCCTCCACGCGATGACCGCAGATCACGCCGGTGATCTTGGACACGTTCGGGTTGATCCGTGGTGCCCGGCCGAAGAATGTCTCGAGGTCGACCTTGTTGTTGATTTGTTGTTGCAGCGTCGCTTCATCGTAGCCCGTGAGCCAGTAGATGATGGCATGTACCTCCTCCTTGGTACGACCTTTCTTCTCCGCCTTGGTGATGTAATGTGGGTAAACGCTCGCGAACGGCATTCTAAAAAGTCTCGGGTTGTCCATCGATTCGATGCTCCTTAACTGTACCGCTTTCGTTCCTATGCGGACCGAGCCCGCCTGATTCACTCCCGCTGCGATGAGGAAGGCGTGTTCAGGACAAGGGGAGCCGTTGCTGGCTCCGCCTCAGCAGAACCTGCACGCGCGGTTAGGGCTGGGAGTCACTGCCAGCCTCCATCAGCCCTGCGCATGAAAGCGAAGATAAACCATTCCATGAAGGAGGTGCCGGAAATCGCCGGATGAGGGATTTACTGAAGGACTCTGCTTACCAGCGATGCTATGGAGCAGCCCTTTTCTGATCGCCATGGCGTCGACCTTGCACCGTCCAGACTTCCACAAGAAAGTTGGACTCAATGGTACAAAACGCGTGCCTGGTGCGTAGTAGCTGCTAACCGACTTTAGCGAATGCCTCTCCGGCATCAAAACCGTTCGGGTGGGGCGGTATACCGCAGACCGCGGAAACGTGAAAAGTTGAGACACCGTCTTATGGCCTGAGCCGTTGACGGAGTAGAGGAGTAATGCTGATCGCCAGAGTATGGCACGGTATCACGATGGAGAAAGCTGCTGATGAATATCTGCGGCATATCGAACAGACAGCCGTCCCAAGGTACCGGGACACGCCTGGGCACGTAAGCGCCCTTGTACTGCGAAGGGTGGCATCGGGCGTTGCCGAGTTCTTCGTACTCTCCATCTGGGAATCCTACGAAGCGATCCGGTTGTTTACTGGTTCGAAGGACATCAGCAAGCCGGTCTACTATGAAGAGGACTACAAGTATTTGTGCTTTCCCGAGCCTCGGGTGGTTCATTACGAACTCGCGGTTGGAGCGGATCGGTTCTCCAATACGGATGGCGGCTGCGGCTCATACTCACCAACTGACCCGAAGCATCGCTAATCAAGATGATCTCTAGAAAGGACGGGCATGAGTCTGGGGGAACGCTCGATCAGGCTGTTCGTGTTCCTGTTGCTGTCACCGTTGGGTGCTGACGCCCAACAAAATTGCTCCACCAAGCCGGAGACCTTAACGAAAATTGCGCCGGATCAACAGACCTTCATGGTTACCGGCACCTACCAGCCCATACCCCTCGATGATTCTGAGCGCTCCCTCCGGGCGATTGACTTCGCCGAGTCCGCGGAACTTTATGGTTCCTGGGCGGACGGGGTTCGGCTTGATCCGTCGGTGGACCTCCGCCAGCGGGCGCCGGGCACCCAAGCCGATCTTTCCATCCGCGGCTCCTCCTTTGGGCAAACCTTGGTCCTCGTTGATGGACTGCGCGTCAACGATGCTCAGAGTGGCCACCACAATCTGGATCTACCACTTCCGTTTGCCTCACTTGACAGAATCGAGATCTTGCACGGAAGCGGATCCACGATGTACGGGTCTGACGCAGTTGGCGGAGCCGTCAACTTCATTACCGCAGCGCCCAGAAGGGAAGTCGTTCTGGGCACCGCCGCAGGGAACTTCGGGGTAAATGAACAGCATGGGTCGGTTGCGTATTGGCAGGGACGAGTCTCCGGGCAGATAGGTTTTACGCGCGCCTTCTCGTCGGGATTCACAAAGGATCGCGACTACCGCAACCTGGCGGTCGCCTCCGGCGCGCGTTTCGCCACGCGTCTCGGAACGACATCGCTATCGATAGGCATGAGTGACCGGCCCTTCGGCGCCGATCAGTTTTACGGCAACTTCAATTCCTGGGAGCGCACGAAAAGCTGGTTTTTGGGGAGCTCGCAGGAACTGGGGGCTCATACTCAGGCAGCTTTCGGGTATCGTCGGCACACCGACCAATTTGTCCTGCTCCGCGACCGTCCTGCGTTTTATCGGAACGACCACATCACGGAGAGCTATCAACTCGCCTTCCGCCGGGTTGACCGCTTGGCAAAGGGTCTCACGGCGTTCTACGGAGTGGAAGCTTATCGGGACGCGATGGACCGCAGCAATCTCGGCTACCACATCCGCAACCGGGGTGCGTTCTATGCGAGTCAGAACTTCGCCTCCCGCAAGCGGTTCAGCTTTTCAACCGGTCTGCGCGTCGAGATCTACGCGGACGGGAACGCCCAGTTTAGTCCGCAGATCTCATTGGGCTATCGCATCTCGGATCGCATCAAGCTCAAGAGCTCGGTCAGCCACGCTTTTCGTCTTCCCACATTTACCGACCTCTACTACCAGGATCCCGGCAATATCGGAAACCCCAATTTAAAACCGGAGCGCGCCTGGAGTTATGAACTCGGGCTCGTCCAGAAATGGAATGATCGTCTAGTTCTAGAAGCCACTATCTTCACTCGCCGGGAGCGCGACGGGATTGACTACGTTCGTGCTTCTCCCGACTCAGTCTGGCGTGCGGCCAATATGGATCGCTTGCAGTTGACCGGGGTTGAGATCAACGCGGCAATTACCCAAGGCCATCAGAAGGTGGACCTTGGATACACGGGGATCTACGGGAGGGTTGAGCCGACCGGCATGTTGATCTCAAAATACATCCGCAACTATCCAGTGCATCAGGCAACAGCGGGGTGGCTTGGCTGTCTTGGTGGGAGGGTTCGATTACGGGCGAGGATGGGTATCACGGACCGATCCGGACGAAGCGCTTATCCACTGGCGGAACTCGCCGCTTCCAGAAGCTTTGGTCATATCTCGCCGTATCTCCGAATCGGCAACATCACCAACACTGGGTACGAAGAAATCGAAGGCGTCCGCATGCCGGGGCGGTCGTATGTTGCCGGTCTGAGGTTTCGCCTCGACTATTAAACCGATCTGCCCGCGAATAAAGTGAAGGCGGAGGTACGGTCAAGTCGCGCTGAGTGCTGGGTGGTTCCGGTAGGGAAGCGAAAGGTAACTGCAGAAGCAGAAACGGAAGAGATTGCGTGGACGTTAGCTTTGCTTGCGCCGAATCCAGGGACGTTCTACTCGGTATATCGGAATCGCAGTCGGGTTCTTCAGCACCACGTGAATGAGCTTGCGCCGCTTCAGGAGTCTCACGGCGCTCTGCACGGCAGACTTCGACAGTCCCGTGCCTTCCGCGACCTCTCGGTAGCTCAGCAAAGCCTCTTTGCGGCCAATTCCGACAGTTTGTCTCCATACATATAAGTAAACAAGGAAGGCCGAGGGGCGCCGGTCGTGTTGGCTGAGATCGCGCATGAGCACATCGACAATGTAGGGATCTAACAAGAAGTTCATCGAAGCTACCTATCCGTTCAATTACTATAGCAGACAATACTATAGGAGAGAGAATTTTCTTTTCAGCCGCTTGATTCGTGCCTACACTAGCGCAGCGAGGAGGATGTTTATGATCAAAGCGGTAAAGTTCGTCAGCATTCCTGTGCGGGACCAAGATCAAGCTCTGGCTTTCTACACAGAAAAACTCGGTTTCCAGATTCTGACTGACCAGCCCTTCGACGACAAGCAGCGTTGGATCGAACTCCGCATTCCAGGCAGTGAGACCAGGATTGTCCTTTTCACTCCTCCTGGCCAGGAAGATCGGATCGGCTCGTTTTCCAATGTGAGTTTTATGACCGAGGACATCGACCGAACGTATCAAGAGCTGAAGGAGCGCGGAGTGGTATTCACCGTCCTTCCCACGAAGCAACCCTGGGGCCGATTTGCCAAGTTCCAGGATGTTGATGGCAATCAGTTCGTCCTCTCGACCAAATAGCGGAAACGAAACCCTGTCCAACTGATTGGGAAATGATTCGGCAAAGCACAGTCAGCTTGAGGCGCGCGCTGCGGCCCTCAGAAGATCTTGTCGTAAGCTCCCGAAATGGCTGGCACTCTTGGTACTTGTGAGGATGGCTCGGGCTGCCTCGGACAGCTTCCTTGCATGGTTGTGCTGTTTGGGATCGGTCTCGAGTCCAACCAAAGCTGCGGGTATTGTGTGGGGGGTGAAAATGACAAGATTTCTAGCGGCAGGTTCGCGACAGCAGGTATTAATTGTGATCGTGGCGGTACTTGGGTTGGGGAATTCTGTTCTGGTTGAAGCTCAGCCAGCCCGGAGACGTTCTTCGACCAGCGGCCAATTGAAGACAACGGATTCATCTGTCAACCGGGCCGCTGCAAAGTTCATGTCGAATGGCTGTCACGTTGGCTTATCGATCGCTGTTGTTAGAGAAACTGAAACGAGGTTCTACAACTACGGCTCTACATCGCGCAACGTCAAGGATCTGCCCTCCGCCGATAGCGTTTACGAGGTCGCATCGGTCACCAAAACGTTCACTGGTGTATTGGCCGCTAAGGCGGTCACAGAGCGCCGGATGGACCTCGATGGTGACTTCAGAAAGTACCTCCCCCAACCCTATCCCAATCTGGCCTTCGAGGGTTACCCGATCACCCTTCGTAGCCTCGCTACCCACCGGTCAGGTTTACCGAGAGATCTGCCAGACACGGACGATCTTTACGCGCACCCTGATTTCGAGCGTTTGCCCTATAAACTCATCGAGCGCGATTCCGCCTATGATCGATCACGATATTTGCGTGAATTACATACCGTACGGTTGAAAAGCAGACCTGGAACGAAGGAGGTCTATTCGAACCTGGGAATGAAGGTGATAGGTTTCGCTCTTGAAGTGGTCTACAACGCTCCCTTTGAAGTGCTGATCCGACAAAATATTCTCGAGCCTCTTCACATGAGTTCGACCGGATTCGTGGTCAATGCGGAGCAAGGTCGCCTCGTACATGGATATAGTCGCGGAGGCAATGCCATGCCTTACCATCTACGCAATGCCGGTGCCGCCTATGGCCTCTACTCCTCGACACGCGACATGGCAAAGTATGTTCAATGGCAACTTAATGAATCCGACCCCGTGATTCACTTAGCCCATTCATTGCTGTATAGAGACACCGACGACGGACAAGCGCTGATCTGGAACGTAACTACCAAGCAGGGCTCCCGCATTTTGTGGCACGGTGGCGGGACGTTTGGCATGACAAGCCAGGTAGTTCTCTTTCCCGATGATAAGGAAGGCTACGTCCTGCTTGCGAATGACACGTGCGAAGGAACAGAAGCCGCGATGAAGGACATTGCCATAGCGGTCCACAAGACACTTGAGCCAAAGCCTCACTGACCCGGTATGAGGACCTGGCTGTGTAAAGAACGTCGCAAAGAGCCTTTGCCTGCTGAAATTCGCCAGCCGTTAACCTCCTTTTGAACGGTCATTCACAATCTGCGTTTACGGTTTCTGCTTGCATGGCCTTTGCGGCCTGACTACACGCAGGAGTTACACACGATGCAGATTCGACCTGTTGTTCAGTCCATCGTCGCAGCAGCGATGATCCTTAGCCTTGCTTTTCCTGGGCACCTCAGTGCCGCCGACCGTAGCAAAACAGTTGAGCAGTCCATCGAGGGAGGAAGAGCGAAAAACGTAATCCTATTTCTTGGCGATGGCATGGGCGATTCCGAAATCACGATCGCCCGTAATTATCATGTGGGCGCTGCCGGACGTTTAGTCATGGATTCGTTGCCTTTGACCGGAGCCTATACCACCTTCGCCGTCGAAGAGAGTGATCCATCTCTACCGAACTACGTGACCGATTCCGCGGCGAGCGGCACGGGTTGGTCCACTGGACACAAGACGAGCAATGGACGCGTCTCCACCCTTCCCGGAACCAACTTCATCTCGCCGATCCCAACCATTCTCGAACTCGCCCAGCAGGCTGGGTATCTTACTGGCGATGTCTCCACCGCTGAATTGACGGATGCGACGCCCGCCGTCCTCGCTTCACACGTCAACGCCCGTGGATGCCAGGGCCCATCCGACATGTCCGCCTGTGCAATCTACAAGAAATCCAATGGCGGGCCAGGATCGATTGCCGAACAGCTCGTGGATCACAAGGTGGATGTTCTGCTTGGCGGCGGTCGTCAGCGGTTCGCGCAAAAAACCGACGCTGGCCCAACCGTCATCGAGCACGCACAATCTCTTGGTTACAGGGTTATTGCCGATGCTGCGGCCCTTAGTTCAATCTCCAAAGGACAGCGCGTCCTCGGCCTGTTTAATAACGGCAACATGTCACTCGAGTGGTCGGGGCAGCTCGCGCAACCCGGTAACAGCGGTCCGCAACGGTGTCTCGAAAACCAGCGGCCCTCCAATGAACCTAGTCTCGCGGACATGACCCGCAAAGCTCTTGAATTACTCGATCGCTCGGAAGGCAACGGCAGCGGAGCGGCAAACGGAAAACCCGGATTCTTCCTCCAGGTTGAGGGAGCCTCCATCGACAAGCAAGATCACGCGGAAAATCCGTGCGGCCAGATCGGTGAAACGATCGCCTTCGACGCGGCAATCGCCGTGGGTCTCGAATATGCGAAGTTGCACCCAGATACGTTAATCATTGTGACGGCGGATCACGCGCACACCAGCCAGATTGTTGATCCCGGCTCGAAGCACCCTGGATCCGTCAGCATCCTTACCACTGCCGATGGTGCCAACATGTACGTAAGTTATGCTACCGAAGCGCACGGCGTTTCCCAGGACCATACCGGCTCCCAAGTACGAATCGCCGCCCAAGGTCCGCAAGCCGCCAACGTCGTTGGCGTCAGCGACCAGACTGATCTGTTCCATACCATGGCGCGAGCTCTCGGACTGGAGTAGGTCCACATCCCACGTTGAACCGCGAGGAGTAATCCTCGCAGTTCAAGGGGGTCTCACCGCGTAGCGTGGCAGAAGAACTACCGCTGATTCCTGCGACGTAGAGACGCAACTGGCCGGCCTTGTTGACCGCCTCACTACTCTTCTTTGAACCCTCGGCGCGGATCTGCTTCGGCAGTTCTACACAATTTCCTGAAACTGGCGAGAAATATGTTTGCAGGTGTCATCGGTCGAAATCCCAGCCACTCAAAGCCAAAGCGTTGAAGCGAAATATGGTTTTACGACTGAGAGGCACTTCATGACAGCATCAGAGAAGATCCCTATCTGGCTCAATCCTCCGCGTTTCTGGGCAGCGACGCAAGGCATGAAACCCGAGCAGGCCGATTCATTGATGAAGAAAGTGTCTGAACTGGCCGAACGCAGGGAAACAGATGCGCTCCGGCAATTTGACTTCATTATCGTCGGGAAACTCGGAACAAAGAAGAAGGCTTCTTAACTGGCAATTTCTGTTCGCGGAAGAACGAATTTGTACCCGGATCCTCGCACCGTCAGCAAGTACTGTGGTTTCTCGGGATCGAGTTCTATCTTCTCGCGGAGCTTGCTTATGTAAACGTCGACCGACCTCCGACTCGAGAAACTCGTATCGCCCCATACTGCTTCGCGAAGACGGTCTCGCGTGAAGACCAGACCCGGCGATTGTACGAGGAATTTGAGCAGTCGGAACTCTACCGCGGTGGTGGGGACTTGCAGGCGATTCACTCGTAGCACCATCGCCGCCGAGTCAATTTCTACATGCCCAAACTGAATCATGGGATCGGGAAGCCCAGCGTACCGCCTAAGCACCGCCTGGGCCCGGGCCACCATCTCACGTGGACTGAATGGTTTGGTCATATAGTCATCCGCCCCTGCATCGAACCCGGCTAGCATGTCATCTTCGCTAATCTTAGCTGACGCCATGATCACGGGAATTCGCGCGAGTTTCTGGTTGCTGCGAATTAACCGGCACAAATCAAGGCCATTTATACCGGGGAGCATAACGTCCAGAATGAACAGATCGGGCGGTTCGACGAGCGCTTCTTGGATCACCTTATCGACGCTAAAGAAATGACGACATTTCATTCCTGCCGAGCGCAGGTTGAGTTTGATAAGCCCCGCTATCTCCTTATCATCTTCGACGATAAAAACAGTTGGTTCTTGCACCGGCATGCCCGAAGTGAGATCACTTGATGTAACGCTAAGTGCCAGACATTTCTGTTTTGTGAAAGTAACGTGAATCGACTGTTACAGGGTGATGAGTCTTAACAAAGGCGAAACATCAAACGCAGATAATTCCATCGAATGCTCTCGTTCCCGCGCGGATTTCTTTGGGGTGTATCCACCAGTGCCCATCAATTCGAAGGTCACAATAATCGGAATCAATGGGCGACTTGGGAAAGAACGGGTCGTATTCGGTCAGGTCACTCGAGCCGAAACGGTTGTGAGTGGTGGCGCGAAGCTTCACGGGACCTCACGTTATGCCGGGAGCTTGGACTAAAAGCTATCCGCATTTCCGTAGATTGGGGCAGACTTGAACCTGCGGAGGGTACTTGGTGTTGGGACACGGTCTACCGTTACCGCGCTCTGCTCGAGGAGATACACCGTGTGGGAATGCGTCCCTTCATTACCCTCCATCACTTCACGCATCCACAGTGGTTCGAAGAGAGAGGCGGATTCAACCGGCGCTCGTCTACAGCCCGCTTTGCCAGGTTCGCTGAATTTGTCGTCTCCCAAATGGGCGGATTGTGCTCTGATTGGCTGACGTTCAATGAACCTAACGTATATACCGCTTTGGGATACCTGTTCGGTGAGTTTCCTCCCGGCGAGCGAAATCAGCTTTGGAAATATGCTCGGGTCATGACCAACATGCATCGGGCGCATGCGGTCGCTTATGATCGGATAAAAGCTGTGCAGGCGGATGCCTCCGTGGGCATAGCCACGAACTGGGTTGAGTTCAGGCCGGCAACGCCTTCGCGACCCGATCGGTTTCTGGCGGGTCTCTACGATTCTGTATTTAACCGCTCGACTTTAGGCCTTTTGGGTTCAGGAAGCATGCCATTGCCATTAAGAATGCTTGCTTCGGAAGTTCCCGAAGTTACCGGAAAACTGGATTTCGTCGGACTCAACGTCTATAACCGTCTTTATGTAAAGATGCCATCGGATGCAGCTTCGAGAAAAACCGGAGGCATTTTCGTTCCTTCCGATGTACCGCAAGGCGATCACGGTTGCGAGTTGCCTTACGGCGAAGCCTTTCCGCACGCAATCACATCAGCTGCGCAGGCGTATTCCATACTGAAGGTCCCCATCTACATCACTGAAAATGGCGTACCTGATCGCTCCGACCGCATCCGGCCTTGGGTCATAGTCGCAACACTTCGTAACGTGCATGCCCTAATCGAAAAGGGTGTCGATATCCGCGGCTATTTCCACTGGAGTATCGTCGATAACTTTGAGTGGAGTGAAGGATGGACCCTGCGGTTCGGCTTGTACGAAGTAGACCCCAGAACCCAGGATCGAACTCCCAGGCCAAGTGCTGAGCTCTATAGAAACATTGTCGGACAGAATGGTTTGGATGACGAGCAGCTCAGCAGGTTTTCCGACCCGCCCGTCCCGACGGCCCCCGTTATGGGCCGCTAACCTTCAGAACTCGTGCTTCCAGTAGTTGTGGTCTCGCAAGAAATAGCTTCGGTCGAAGGTGTGCATAGCGGTGTTGAGGAACATTCTTGCAATACGCAGATGTCCCATCTTCCGGAACCTGCGGTTTGAGGTGAGAATGTGCCCCTTGACGATCCCGAACCGCAGCGGCGACACCTGCTTGCTCAGCAGGTAATCCTCGGCGTAGAGCGCCCGCTCATCAAAGCCACCCAACTCCTTGAATCTCAAGCGGTCAAAGAGCATAAACATACCGGTGGCAAAGGGTTTCGCAAAAGACGCAAAGTGCTGGACAGCGTTATTGCCCCTGAACATCAATCCATCCATCGCGGTCCCACCCTTACAACGTATGTCAGAGGTAAGACAGTGAAGCTTTCTGTTCTTCATCTTCTCCATCGCCCGACGAAGCAATGTCGGATCGGGGAGTTCGATATCGGCGTCCATGAACAGCACGTACGGCGTGGTTGCGCGACGTGCGCCTTCGTTGCGGCCGACGGCCGGTAGTCCGCCGGATATGACAGAAATATCCAAGCGGTCTGCGAAAAGCAGGGCTGATTCGACAGTCAGGTCCGTCGAACCGGCGTCAGCAACGAACACTCTGGTATGCGGCATAAGCGGGTAGTCCTGCTTGATCAAAGAGGTCAGCAGGTACGGCAAGTTCCGGGCTTCGTTCTTTGCCGGAATTACGATGGTCAATTCCCCCTGAGTATTCACAGATGTTCACTCCTTCCTCGCCGACCGTAACGTAAGTCGCGCGAGCATCAATCCAGGATCCGGTGTTGTAGTAGGCAATTCCATCGACGTGCGCCTGCACTGCAACGTGTGTGTGGCCACAAAAGACTCGGTTGATGTTGCCGGCCTTCGCATAAGCGAGTGCGCCGCTCATGATCCTTGGCGACATGCGAGAAAAACGTGTGTTCAAGCGATCGACAAATCGAGACACACATTTACTCGGCCTATCGAGCTTTTGTATGACGTCGTGGTAAAAGAACTCGCCGAAACGAACCAGGTATGGATTGCGCTTTATGAAGGTATCGAATTGATGCCCGTGGATCGCGAGGTGGCGCTTTTGTGAGTATTCCCATACGAAACGCTGGTACACGGGTACGCCAACCAGATGGGACATAACATTGGACAACCCAAAATCGTGATTGCCTTCGACCCATATCACTTCCACTTTTCGTTTGGGGTTTGAGAGCTTGCGGATACAGGAGAGAAATTTCCAGTGATCGCCGTTGAGTCGGCGGAAATTCAAATCAGAAAAGATATCGCCGAGAAGGATCAGTCGCCGGTATGTCAGCGACTGAATCAAATCGAGCGCATCACGAGCCCGGCTCACCTCTGATCCGAGGTGCAGGTCCGAGATCAGCAGCGTATCGACAAGCGCCTCCGCCATGATGGCAGAGTACTTGTGAACCATTTCTTATCGATGACGAGCGGGTTAATATTCTGCAACAATTTCTACCCTCGGCAAAACAGCAGAATTTATCCGGCTGACATTCTCCATTAACACTGTCGTGTCACTCTTGTTCCTGTAGAGGTGAATGATGTACCTCCAGGCAGACATTAGCCGTATTCAGCTGTGTGTTCTCGTTCGCTGTCGTGGCAAGATCTACTTCGGCAACGAAGTCAGTGATATCGGAAAAAGAGTGAAGGAAGCCGATCCGGGGCACCAGAGAGTTATCGTGGATGTATCGGAACTGGATGAACTCCGGACGGGGGATCTCGGCATGCTGTGGCTCCGGTATATGGAGGCCCGAGCTCGGGGATGGCGTATCGCCTTCGTCAAGTTGCCCATCGGACTGCAAGCTATGCTGCAACTCCACTCGGTGGGTGATGCCTTCGAGGTCTACAGAACCGAGACGGACGCGGTGGCGGCATTGCAGAGCAATAGAACCGGCATCGTCGGGTGAAGCTTAGGAGGAGGCAGCCGCAGCCCGCACCTCCGCCTGAGCGGATTCGACGTCGGGGTAGAACTTAAATAGGGAATCTACGTGCGTCACCTTTAGCATTTGCATCACGCGCTCGGAGACGCCGGCTAATGCCATTCTCCTTTTCTTGTTGGTGCAGGATACTTGTGCGTTAATGAGAGAACCGATGGCCGCCGAGTCGACGTAGTTCACGGCGGAAAGATCGAACACCAGGGACTCTGTCGTTACCGAGCGCCAGCTCTCCTGGAAGCGGAAGATGTGCTCTAACACCAGGCCTCCCGCGGGCGAGATGATCGTTGTGTGCGCGTCGTTGCTGTAACTGACCTTAAGATCGAAATCGTGATTCCCCATGCAGGCTAAGCTCCTGCATCCCTTGTACTAGCGCCTGAACCGCAGCACAAGACCTCGACCGAAATCTTAACCTTCTTTTAACACTCTTAACTTCCAGTTAACAATCCAGGCGAGTCTTGGTCGGTCCCCGACCAGTTGGTGTCGGGAAACCGCTCGACTCTCCCGGTCTTCGTCCCGAGCATCGAGTTCAACAATTCAATTGTAAATTCGTGGTGAGGGTCGTTCTTGCGCACAACCAGGCGGATCAGGGTGCCCAGTAACAGGATGGTTCCAGCTAATAGGATGCAGGCGTACATAACTCCCACCTCCATCATTTGTGGATCCATCATCCCGCCAAATTGTTAATAGGTGATTAACAGCGCATACCTCTTGCGCCGCGATTCAGACGGGTGGAAGCGGTGAGCTTATGGGGAGAACCCAGCCGGCTCGATTCCCAAGCACCCCGCACCATCGTGCCGACGGCGTTTTCATCGTGCAGTCGACGGCTCGCCTGAGCCAGCTACACATCGCAAAAGCAGAGACATCGGCCAACCAGGGCTTTACAACAGCCAGGTCCCGGTGGCGCGACGGTCCGGTTAAGCGCGATCGTAAGCGACCTATTCGTATATACGCAAAGGCAAATATATCGTGTTAGTATCGCGCTAGCAGTTTCATCCGCTATTGCAATTCACTCTTGTCGTCCCATCGATAGCCATGGCGAGCTGTAGCCCTGGAGCGACGCGCCAACAGGAACTCGCATGAAAACCAGAGTATTGTTTCTGTGTACCGGAAACTCTTGTCGCAGCCAGATGGCCCAGGGCTTTCTCCGTGCCTACGCTTCTGAAAGGTTTGAAGCGCATAGTGCCGGAACGAATCCTTCGGGAATCAACCCGCTGGCAGTGCAAGTGATGAACGAAGTCGGCATCGACATCTCTGGGCAGCGGTCGAAGCACGTCGCCGAGTATCAGGGGCAGGATGTCTCGCTTGTTGTCACCGTCTGCAATAACGCAAAAGAGCAATGTCCCATCTTCCCGGGGCGCTGCCTAAGAGAGCATTGGCCATTCGAAGATCCGGCCGAAGCTGCCGGCAGCCTTGAGCACCGGCTAAACGTGTTCCGGAGGGTTCGCGATGAAATCGACGTCCGTGTCCGAGCTTTCGTCGCACAAAGCCCGAAAATGTAGCCGTCATGAAATCGCGACTGCTTCGGGCAAAACGGAGCTACTTGGTGACCTGCGCTCACCGGCACCGGGATAGTGATTCGACCACACGCTTCAAATTCTCGAGCACGGCTCGCCATGCATCGCGATTCGAGGCGAAGAATCGGCTACTCTCGTCGTATCCCGTTTGTCGAAAGTCGAGCTTTGTCTGCCCGGCAGCGGGCGCAAGCTCAAAAATGAAGTGCGTTCCCGTCCACACCGACGCGGGACTAGGCGCCGGATGTGTACTGATGCACTCCCACTCGATGCGAGCGTTCGGGATGAGGTCTACGACCCTGAGTTGCACGATGCCGTGTTCGGCACCGGGATTGTGTTCCAGCACGAGACCGCTGTCGGTGTGACGCGGTGTTTGCCTGTCCCACCAGGTGGAGATTCCGTCCGCAGTCGCGATCGCGTCGTAAATGCGGGATACCGGCGCGTCGATGAGCAGTTGGTGATGAATGGTGACCATTTTCAATCCAATCTCCGTTCTGATCTGGCAACGGTCCCAGCCGGAACGCACCCTTGCCGTGAGCGAAAATCTACGACCCAGTTTGTCGTCGTTCGCCCGAGCTGTCGAGCGCTTCCATCATTGGCTGATCGGTCAGGTTCCGAATGAACCAGTTCGGATAGACCGGTGCAAGCGCGGTGACGGCGTCGAGTTCCGCCATTTCCGCGTCGGAGAGCCTCACTTCGAGAGCTTTCAGGTTGTCGGCAAGTTGGTGCTGCTTGGTTGCTCCAAGCATCACGCTCGTAACCATATTGCGGGCTAGGAGCCACGCGATTGCAACCTGTGCGACACTGGCCTGATGCCTGTCGGCGATCTTTCGCAGCTGCTCCACAACTTTGAATCCGTGCTCCTTGTCGAATGGCAGAATATCGAAGCCCGAATAGCGATGGTTCGGATCGGCCAAGGTTTCAGGGGTGTACTTGCCGCTCAGAAATCCGGAAGCGAGCGGACTCCAGACAGTCAGGCCCAGGCCGTAACGCCGCATCATCGGGATCACGTCGCGCTCTACATCGCGACCCAGGAGCGAATAGTACATCTGTCCGTGCGTGAACGGCGCAAGCCCGTGCGCCTTCTGGATTTCGAGTGCGGCCGCGGCCTTCCAGGCCGACCAGTTGGAGAAGCCCAGATAGCGGACCTTACCTTGCCGAACCACCGCATCCAACGCCGCAAGAGTTTCCTCGATCGGCGTGAACGGATCCTCGCGGTGGGCAATGTAGATGTCGATCCAGTCGGTACCGAGTCGCTGCAGACTACGGTCCACAGACCAGAGGATGTGTCGACGTGACAGTCCGGATTGGATCAGTGGGATGCCGGTGCGAAATCCAACTTTCGTTGCTATTACAACCTGATCGCGCTTTTTCTTGAGGGCAGCACCAAGCAGCGATTCGGATTCGCCATTTGCGTAGGCGTCGGCAGTATCGAAGAAGTTAATGCCCGCATCAAGTGCCATCCCGACGAGCTCGTCGGCCAACTCCGCTCCAACCTTGTAAATCGACGCTATATCTCGGTTGCCGCTGGTGAACGTCATCGCCCCGAAACCAAGGCGCGAAACCGTAAGCCCGGTATTACCCAGAATTGTGTACTGCACCGGCCCTCCTCAAACATCCAAAATTAGAGCCGCCCAAGCGGCGGTATTCTACTGTTTCTGTGCGCCCATTGATTCTGATTCGTGCACCTTCTCACCCCTGCCAGGATTTCAGAAAACTCCGTTCTCGTTGGGAGAGTCCTTTAGGATCTGCTGTCCCAAGTCCCAAAGTTCGGCGACGTGGTTCTCTTCGAAACGAAAAATATGGACAACGGCGGCGCCAGGGTCGTCATGATTTTGTGTGACGTGGGATAAAGTAATCACCGTATCCCCGCCTTCAAAGACCCTCCTGACCTCAAGCTTCTTGTTCGGGTTCTTTTTTGCAGCCTGTTCCACCGCTGCCATGAGACTCTGACGATCCCCTTTGCAGAATTGATTGTGGTGAATGAATCTGGGCGAAATGAAATTATCGTAGGCTTCTCTGATGTTGCGATTGGCAACCATTGTTAGAAACGCCCTGGCAGCTTCTTTTTGGGACATTTATGTTTCCTCCTCTTCCATAATTCCATGCGTTGGTCATGTGTTTCTTGCGCTGTGCGATCTTCACGATTTTCTCGTTACATGTGCCATCGATACCACCATCCACTAGCCAAAGCGCACCGGTAACAAACCTGGCGGCATCTGATGCGAGAAGAGCGTAGCGTTCGCAACTTCCTCGGCCGTACCGCGTCGGCCAAGCGGGATTGCTGCCACTAACGCCTTCTCGCTCTCTTCATCGACAGCCCCGGTTTCTTTGTGCGTCCACGCCGTAACGATAATGTCCGGGACACACGCAGTTGGTAGGCACGCCGTACCGTGCCTCTTCCACTGCAACTCCACACATACGACCGGAATATCATTTGTTTTCGCGCCGACCAGAATGGAGGCGCTGTAGAATCGCGAACAGTTTCTCCAGGTCAGGAATGTCGTTATATAAGTGCGGGGCGACTCGGATGGAATCGCCGCGAATGCTGACAAAGATCTTTTGCTCTTTGAGTTGGTCAATAAGCCCAGATGGCATCTGGTTCGGATAGCGCATGCCGATCATGTGGGTGGATCGTTGATCGGGTGGAAGAACCGAAAGGCCATCCTCGCTGGCCGATCCCGCGAGCCAGTTGGTCAGCGGGGCGAGTGAGTCCGCGACGCGTGCCACTCCCCAATTGAGGATCTGTTGCAGTGCCGCGACCGCCATCGGTATGAGCAGGAACTGCGGGAACTCCCCCATGTCGAAGCGGCGAGCACCCGGACGATATTCGTCCGTGTACGTGGCCAAGGCGCTGAAGTCTTCGCTTCCAGAGCGCGCTAGCCAGGACTGTTCTAAGGGTGTGCCCGATTCGCGCCACTGGGGAGCGGCGTACAGGTACCCCAGACCATAGGGGCCCAGCAGCCATTTGTATCCCACTGCCACCAGGAAATCTGGTTGCACCCGATTTAAATCGAGTCGCTGCGCCCCGAGGGATTGGCTCGCATCGATAACCAGTCCGGCGCCGACAGTCCGCACGCGTTTGCCCACACGCTCCAGATCGATCTTGCTTCCGTCCATCCAGTGACACTGCGGAATGGCGACGATGGCCGTCTTTCGATCAATGGCTTCCTCCAGCGCGTCGGTCCAACTGGTCCCGGAGTGGCGCCTTACATGAATGACGCGCGCCCTCTTCCGGCTGGCTAATTCTCGCCAGGCATAGACATTCGAAGGAAATTCCTGATCGAGCAAGATGATCTTTTGCCCTGATGAGACGGGCAGATTTGCTGCGGCGATCGCGATCCCATAACTAACCGCGGGCACCAATGCGACCCCGTCGGCTTCGGTTCCAAGCACCCGGGCTGCCAGCGTCCGCAGTCGTTCGGCACCAGAAAACCATTGTGCAGGTGCGAGTGCCCAGGGAGCCTGTTGGGCGTGCATTGCCTCCATACCCGCTTCGGTCACCGAGCGCAGTTGCGGAGCCATATTTGCGCAATTCAAATACGTCACGTCATCCGGAATATGGAAGAACGCCTTCGCGCTCTCGGCGCTGCTGACGGCGTGCTCACGCAACTGCATGACCGGTTTTCCTTATCATCCTTCTGGCCTTCGCCAAGTGATGATCGTCGTGCTCAGCCACAAAATGCACCCAGTCCACCAAGCGCATGGGCTTTTGAAGGCGAGGATGCATCGCTGAGGTTGCCACATCTTCCGTTGTCAATTGCTCCAGCTTCTCGACCAATCTGTTGCGCCCCTCACGCATGCTTCGCAGAACCTCCTGAATCGGTGTTTCGCGATGATTCCCGGATTCCGTGATGCCATTGCCGAGGTCGGCGGGGGAAAGCACCGGCACACGAGACAGATACTCGCAGAGTCGCTGCTCATCCAGCACAGCCAAATCGGCGATGTGGCCAAGGTGATCTTTCACAGACCACCGTTCGTTTACGCGCTGGCCAAGTACCTCTTCCGGTGTTCCCAGGGCGAGGTCGGCAGCTCGGACCGGTGTTCCTCGTAACCGCTCCAGGATTGCAGGAAACACTTCAGCCGGTTGATCGAACGTGAATTCGCGCTGCGTCCATGGCATTAGCTCAATCACGTTGCAAAGCTGCTTGTAAGGCGTCTATGCCGGTGAATCTCTGAGTGAAAGCAATTCGGCCTACCATTTCGCAAGCGAACCCTACGCGAGTCTTTCGGGTGCGCTCATGTATTCAAAATCGCATGGTCAGATGACTGCTGGGAAGAACATAACTAAAGAAAAAGCTAGAATGTAGCTTAATATTTTCGCTCCCGAGGCGATTTCTTATGAAAAATAAAGGGATCTTGACCGACCCCAAGAATATCGAGTTGCTTCGCCTGCTGCAGAAGAATCCGCGGGCACCAATCTCGAAACTTGCCAGAAAAATCGGTATGTCGAACCCGGCCGTGAAGGAACGAGTGCTGCGACTGGAGGAAAGCGGCATCCTGGCGGGGTTTCGACTGGAGTTGAACCCCAATGAGCTTGGATATCATGTCACGGCATTTGTAAGAATCCGCCCGCTTCCCGGACATCTAAATAAGGTTGCAGAGCTTGCACAGTCCATTCCCGAGATCACGGAATGCCACCGCATCACCGGTGAAGACTGCTTCATCCTGAAACTCTATCTAAGGGAGCTTTCCAATCTCGATCGGGTACTGGATCGCTTTCTGGTACACGGGCAAACCACGACCTCGATTGTCCAGTCTTCTCCGGTTTCGCCGCGCAGCCTCCCCCTAGTCAGTCCCGAGGTCTAGTAAGGTCGCGCATCCGGCCCGTTCTCATTCACTTTACCGCTTGGTGGGTGGAGCAAACATGCGCCTAATTCCACGCCGTCGCATGCCCACGCGGGTAGTGGCAGATTTTCAGACAGGTAAGTTCTTCTTCTTCGTCAGCCGGCAGAAGCTTTGCTGTCCATCCTGCATTCAGAAAAAACCGACCGTAATCTGACCGTCTATAAGGTGTCGCGGGATTTCCCCAGACCTTGCACGATATCCTTCTGGACCGGTCGAGAGTATCGCTTGGGTCCACGAGTTGAGGGATGGTTGCGCAGATGGCTGCCGGCGTGGTTAAGCGCGAGCCAATGGGGTGCATTTACCGCTCTTGCACAGGCAGCAGCAAGTCCTCCAGGAAATATGCCGACAATTCTGTCCTGCTATGAACACCCGACTTACGATATACCCCGAGCGCCTGTTGCCGAATCGTCGTTTCGGTCGTGGATCTAATCATCGAGATCTCTTTATGACTGAGGCCTTTTAATAGCAGCAAACCTACTTCACGCTCAGCAGTCGTTAGCCCCCAACGGATGAACTGCTTCTCGATCGCTTCTCCGAGGCCCTTCAACGCCTCTGCGGCTTCCACCCGATAGCGTTGCGCCTCCCGACGTGCCGCCTCAATATCGACGGTTAGCTCCGTTGCTCGCTGGCTAGCAATCCGAAAGCGTCGCCAGAGAGTTGCCACTCCCGCAATCGCCAGGGCCATGACTAGGCCTTCGATTGCTACATGGCGGAACTGGCTGCCTGACCGGTAGTCGGCCACGATATCAAAACCGATCAGGACAGCAATCGCTCCGAATAAGATGGCCGCTAACGCCGTTGGTCCCAATCCCACGTTCGTATGATCTTGCTGTGTAATGTCAACATTTTCCATGTACTTAGGCCCTCATTCGTCCGTGCGATGACAAAGCGAGAGCGCTTGCAGTATCCGAATAGCATCGCAGCGTCGTTGTTTCGGTACGGCGCAATCTCAACCGAGGAGATCTATCGTGTCATCTATACCACTCCACCCCGCGCTCGTACACCTGCCGCTTGGGCTAGCGTTCATGCTCCCGATGCTGACCATTGCTTTCACATGGGCACTATGGACGAAGCGGATCCAGCCTCGCGCTTGGCTCTTAATCATAATTCTGCAAGCGCTCTTGCTGGCAGCGGGCCTGCTGGCCATGAACACCGGGGAACGCGAGGGCGACCGCGTGGAAAGAGTTGTTCCGGAGCGCGCGGTTGAGACGCATGAAGCGTATGCGGAACAATTCGTTTGGGGGTGGGTATCACACTTGCAGTGGGAATCCTGGTCTTAATTCCCAGATCGCGTATGGCTCGCGCCCTTTCTGTGGTAACGGTCGCGGGGACCTTCGCTGTTGCCGGGTTGGCCGCACGCGCCGGCCATGCCGGTGGTCAGCTTGTGTACGTTCACAATGCAGCGGCAGCATACGCGTCCTCAAACGATAGCTCCACACCAGCCCGGTCATCCGGCACGCCGGAACAACAACCAGAAGCTAATGGCGATCGGGATTGATTTGACAGTTTGCGCGGCTCACACCCAGCGAGCCGCGCACCGTAGTAATACCAGGTCAGGGGCATTACTGACGTGGCCATCTGGTGCTCATCATTCAGTTCGCGGCGAGAGTGCAGGCATGCGAAGAGCGGGCCAGAGGCGGAGATCGATCCCTTTCACCTCTGAAACTCGCACGAAGAAAACGTGTCCATAGATAGCGCATATAAAAGCCTTAACTCCACGTGTGAAGTACGTTCAGCCCGGTGGTCGCGAAGGTTCGCGCCGGTACGTACCTGACACAAAAGATCTCACTCAGAGTCGGTCATGTGCTTGTCGCTGCGCAAAACGGATCGGGTGGCGTGGCTCTTGTTGGCCTGCATCGGTGTGCAGTGGTATGAGTGTCCCTAACGGACGGGAAGTTTGCTTTCTCTCGCCCGCTGCAAGAGAGCCGCGCTTCCAGCAGGGCGCGGCTCAACTTCCCGGTCCTTACATCCGCTCCCGGTCGCAGCGTTACAAGAAGTCGGTATGCCCCCGCTATGAGTAACTCGCGGGTCGTGATGACAAGCCGTGAATTGAGCAAAGTTGCCCCACAGCAGCGGGCAGATTCGCGAACACGATCCGGTGTTGGTGATTCCGCAATAGAGAGAAGAATTACAGAATAGAAATCGGAGAGAGCAACGGTTTCAAAACGGTTTAAACTTTCTGTCTCCCTAAACCGGAGACTTGGGTAGGGAAGTACATCCGTGTAGGACCTAGGCGCAACGACTGACAGCTTGCCGCTTGCGAACTGAAGCGTGAGGATCAATGTTGAACCCAAGCAAGTCTAGGCTGAGTGCGGGCGGGATCGCTTGCGCCTATGCGGTGGTCGCGGCTCTCTGGATCTTGTTTAGCGATCTGACCTTTGAATACCTGGGACTTCCGCCTGTATTTCAAACCTTCAAAGGCGTCGGGTTTGTGCTCGTAACCGCGTCCTTACTATTTCTGATGATCGATCGCTTGATCCGGCAAGTTAAACATCTTGAAAGGGAACTACGACACTCCCAGAAGCTGGAAGCACTGGGAAGTTTTGCCGGAGGGATAACGCATGACTTCAATAATCTCCTTTCCATTATTACGGGATACGCTTCAATTCTGGAAAAAGGAGCCCCCGCGCGAAGCGCGGAGGCAAAGGCAGCGCGCGAGATTCTGAATGCCTCCAGCCGTGGATCGCTGCTGGTTCAACAGTTGCTTGCGTTCAGCCGCAAGCAGACGGTTATTACAGAAACGGTAGATGCGTGCGAAAGAGTGTCAAAGTTCGGTGAAGTCTTGCCCAGACTCGTGGGAGAGCACATAGATGTCCAACTGCAGTGCGATCCGCAAGCGGGGGCAGTTCGGGTTGGAGCGGGTCAGCTGGAACAAATTTTGATGAACTTGGCAGCCAATGCGAGAGACGCAATGAAGGCAGGCGGCGCGCTCCTCGTCAGGACCTCGGCGGTAGAAGTCGAGGAAAGTGTTGCAGCGTTGCAGAGCGTGCAACCTGGAATGTATGTGCTGCTCGAGGTGAGCGATTCGGGTACCGGAATGACTCCGGAGACAAGAAGGCGGCTATTCGAACCGTTTTTTACCACTAAGCCAGCTGGTACCGGGACCGGATTAGGGTTGTCGACCGTCTATGGAATCGTTGTTCAGAATGATGGGTTTATCACGTGCGACACCACGCTGGGGAAGGGAACCTCGTTCCGAGTTTATCTGCCGCAAAGAGAATGTGGAACTGACGCCGGTGAATACCCTGTGAACTCACCGACCGAACTGTGCGGTAGCGAGACCGTATTGCTGGTGGAAGATGAGCCTGCCCTCCGGACCCTTACCGAACACATTCTAAGAACGCACGGTTATGGTGTGCTCACGGCTACTAACGCACGCGAAGCGCTCGACCTCGCCAGAGCTAACGGGCAACAGATTGACGTGCTGTTGACGGACATCGTCATGCCAGGCATGAATGGCGTCGATCTGGCACGAGAGATTGAGCAACTAGCGCCGAAAGCCCGCATAATTCTCATGTCGGGCTATTCCGATGTTGCTCTGCCCGTGAATGGGAAGGCGCACCTTATTCAGAAGCCTGTGGCGCCAGATTCTCTGTTGCTTCAACTCAGAAACGTTTTAGATGAATCGGGCGCGTCGTAAGGAGAGATAAGCCATCAGTTCGCACCACGCCAAAGGTGGTCGAAGGTGCCCCTGATAGCGATCCCTGCGGCGTTGCTGGTCGCCATCGGACTGCTATTACGAGCAGCCCACTAGTTCAGGGTTTCTTTGCGAACATCCCTACATTGCCGCAGATCTTGGGAGTTAAGCGCAGGATAATTTTCCGTGATCAGGCAAAATCCGCTCAACCCAGCCCTCCGAGACGGGCATTGAGGATCCGGACTTGGGGCCCCAGAAACTGGTTTTCACGTCGACAATTTACGCGGCCGCCCAACATCATGGCCCGCCTGGCAATGTTCGAACACTTTGCAACTGTCCTGCGACCTTCCCATGGTATCGATGACCACTGCGTAAGGTGTGTCCTTGGTCCTTACTTCCTAATGAATGTCAGGGCCAGGTCCTTTTCCCAAACCGCTCCATTCCGGCACATTTCGCCTTCACCGACCATTTCGGTACCGTTGTTTGTAATGGTGATAGTGAAGCGCTGGGAAAAATTAGGCTCGTCCCGCCACCATGTCAGCTGATTGCCCCTCATCGCGACATCGTATTTTCTCGAGACCGCACGTTCATCGAAGTAAAGCATGAAATATTTGTCCGCCATGTCATCGCTGCCGAAGATCGCCATTCCGCTGGGAATTTCCGGCTCGTCAATTTCTGAGTGCATGATCAAAAAGGCGCCGCCTTGGTGCCACGCAAACTCCGTGCGGCCATGCAAGATGGTGCCGGGAAGGTACGGGTGCGAGCCGGTGGTTTGCCACTCGCCAACCAGAGCTTCAAAGGGTCTAAGGGCCGGGTTTGCAACGAAAGCTTCGCGTCCGATTTGCGTTGCCATGATTCCTATCCTGACTAAGGGTCGCCGGTTGAGCGCCAATCGATCCATGCGGGGTCTGCGAGCTATACCACGACTGAGATCACAAGTGCGACCAGCGCAATGGCCGAGAGCACGGCGCGTGCCATATGAGAGTACTCCCATTTGTTACGCAGCTCCCTCCAATCCGCTTTTTCAGTAATGAACGAGGGCTGTTGCGTCTGCTGCACTCCGAAGAACCTCGCTCCTCTACCGCTCAGTTGCCCATGTTTCAACCAGAAACGGTTTGTCGGCTGGGTCACCACCCAGAACACCATCTGTGTAGCCACCATACCGGCAAAGGAAGTCAAGACCAGCCAAAACTGAACGCAATCCTTCGGTCCGATTATGAGCAGCACCAATACGGCGATAATCGACAATGGCTCACTGACGCCACCGACCGTGAATCCTGGATAGTAGATCGTTTGCACGGCCAAGTATGTTGGTTCATCGAGACGAAGCTTTCCAGGGAATTCCAGAGCATGGGCCAAGGCCAGCCCCATCGCCACAGAGATCAAAACGATCGACACAATTTCGAGAAGTATGAACATCTTCGTTTCTTTCTCAGAAAATCATTCGCAGTCGCACGTGATGCAACCCAGGTGTCGGAACCCGAGCGTCCGTCCGGATCCATATTGGATGCCCATGACACGTAATCGGATTGGCGCGAGATACGGCATCGTTTTGGCTGTGGTCAATTGTTCAATGGGTGTGACGAGATTCGACTGGGTGTGACGAAATTCTGGGCGGAGCCGCCTTTCTCCGGTAGGGAAGGAGGTCTCACGGATCTACCCCATTTCGTGTTCGCTCAATTTTCGGAAAACTCAGAAAGCAGTTCTTCGGTTCCTGGATGCAAGATATCACCCGATGAAGGTTCATGCGGAAACGTCAGCGCGGGTTTGGTGTGGCCTGGCTTTAATGCTGTCTCACCATTTCGTCGAGTACTTCCCGCAGCAGCATGACAGCTTTTCTAATCTCGTTCTCGGTAAGCGAAGCATACCCGAGCATAATGGCGGCGCGTTGAGGTCGGCAAAGGTAATAAGGCGTGACGGGATACACGCCCACGCCCACTTGTGCAGCGCGTCGGCACAACTCCGGGATATCGTCGGCTGATAAATCATCCAACCAGACTACGACGTGCACTCCTGCGTTGGCGCCGGCAATTTGAGCGCGCACTCCCAAGTGTTGGTTCAGGGCTTGGACCAGGACTTCACGGCGCCGCGCATTGCGCAGGCGCAGCTTCCGCAGATGGCGTTCGAAGTGTCCTGCCTTTATGAACTCTGCCAGAACCGCCTGCTCGAACGTCGGAGTAGAAAAATCCGTCAGAAACTTGAAGGAGGCAATGGGTTGAAGCAGGCAGGGCGGAACTACGATATAACCGATTCGCATGCCGGGGCACAACACTTTCGAGAACGTGCCCACGTAGATCACCCGCCCGTCGGCATCAAGCGCTTGCATGGCTTCGACGGGAGGATGGTCGTAGCGAAACTCACTGTCGTAGTCGTCCTCTATCACATAGGCGTCCGTCTCGCGCGCCCAGCGTAATAAGGCGAGCCGCCTTTCAGGCGGAAGGATTCCACCCAAGGGAAACTGGTGGGACGGCGTCACATACGCAAGTCGAATTCCCTTCAGACGCGGCAACCTTGAAGTGTCAAGGCCGGCGTTATCGACAGGCACAGGAATAACGCGGGCGCCTGCCGCAACCAGCGCCTGACGGACGCACTGATAACCAGGCTCCTCGATCACCGCGCGATCACCCGGGTTAACGAATAGGCGAATAAGGATGTCCATGGCCTGCTGTGAACCATTGACGATGACCACGCAGGCGTCTTTGGCATTAACACCACGATAACGGCGGATATAATCGGCCACCGCCTGGCGTAAAGGATCGTAGCCTGTTGTGCTACCGTAATAGAGGGTCGTGACCGAAAGCTTGCGCGCTTGCTCGGCGATCAAGCGCGCCCAGACTGTTTGCGGAAAATCCATGAGTGCGGGAGTGCCGTAGTGAAAGTCGTACTTTAGGGGCGCACGAAAAGCACGGCTCGCAGGCGGCGGCCATGGTGATTGGTCAAGCAGCCGTTTGGCTTGCGCAGAGAAATTCGGAACCATTCGTTTGCCAGGACGGAATCCCGGGCTGGGTTCCGGAGTAAAGGTCAGAATAGTTTCGGGCAGCGTCGTGGAGACAAAGGTACCCGCGCCCACCCGAGAGGTTATGTAGCCCTCGTCGGCGAGGCGCTCGAATGCGCGGGCGACAGCCTTGCGGGAGACGGCAAGTTCCTGCGCCAGGCTGCGGCTGGAGAGGAGACGAGAGCCTGGCCTCAACAGACCGCGCACGATCGCGCTACGCAGCCCCCGGTATATTCTCTGGCTCACTGGTCCCGTGCCCTGTAAACGGACGAACATACGTAGATTCACCTTTGGCGGAAATGGCCCCCGCCTCCGAACGCGAATGGACCCCGGCGCGTTGCAAGCGGTGATTAGACTCACCTCAGTATCGGACCTTTGGAGGTATTATGAAGAAGAAGTTCCTCCGCGGCGGACTCGCTGCGTTCCTGTTCACCACCGCAATCGGCGTCTCTTTTGCGCTTGCTCAAGTCGCCGACTCCACTGAATCCAAGTGTAAGGCCATTCACGCGTCGCTGGTTGAGTATCCTTCAACCACGCAGTGCAAGCCCGAACATACGTCCTGCTTCATCGGCGTGGTTGAGGGGAATCACGGACTTCGTGGAACCACGTACTTCAAAGCAGACAGCGTCACTGATCCGATTCCGACGTCACCGGCTTTTCGCGCCTACAGCGGTACTTTCGAGTACACCACGGACAAAGGAACATTGGTAATGCGGGAAAGCGGAGTAACCAGCGCAACGGAAGCTGCCGTCACCGCCCATCAAAAGATCGTCGAAGCTACCGGCGAGTTCGCCGGCGCGACAGGGCGCTTTTTTGTTTCCGGGGACAACTTCGTTGGTACAAAAGTTGTCACGAACATAACCGGGGAGATCTGCATGCCCTGAACGCCGAACTTCCTGCCGGGCGGCAACGTTCGCCGCCTGGTGGGGCTGTGCAGCGCTACGCCACAACCGGAGGACCTGCCGAGGGAGATTCGGGCGTGAAGACTCTGTATTTTGTAACCGTGTTTCTGTTGTGCTTGGTGACGGGTGTGTTCTGGGGTACATGGTTCAGTTTGAGTCGGTCGATTGCATCCATAGAACCAGATACGTTCCTGGAGATCGGCCGTACGATGATTGGAAATCTGGGAGGTCCGATGCGCGTGCTGATGCCCATAACCCTAGCATCCCTTTTCCTGCTCAGTCTTGTTCTCTACCGACAACGAAGAAAACTCGCATGCGTTCTCACCGTGGCCTCTCTGCTTTTGCTCCTCGCAGCTCTGATTGTCACTCTCAAGGTCAACGTGCCAATCGATAGAGAAATTGTGACCTGGACGGTAACGACACTCCCGGGAGACTGGAAAGTCATTCGTGACCGCTGGGAGTTTTATCACGGATTGAGGACGCTCCTATCGCTCTTCGCGTTCGGATCGCTTCTGGCCGGCAACGTCTGGGGCTTTCAGTCCGGCAAACAACAACCTTGACCGGAGTTGAGAAAAGGGCAACCGAAGAGTTCGGAAGAAATCAGTCATTCCTTTAGCCATGACGCTTGAAATTGATTGATGGAATCACACCCTACACCAAAATGCTGCGGAGAAGAGGCCGGCTTCGGACGTTGGTATGCACACTGTCCTATTTAGCTCGCTTCCACCCGTGCACCCAAAGGATTTCGAGGTTGATTTCATCTTGGAACATAAGGCGAAGTACGCGAAATCTTGGGTCGCCTAAGATCCGCTGTCTTCTCAAGGAAACTTGAATTGGGTGTTCAGGGGACCGAATGTCGTATGGCATGCGTGGGATCGGACCGAATATCAGTCGAAGTCTGCTCGCCGAAGAATGGAGCCGATGGAAGGGAGCGCCGTGCGTAAACTCATAATGTGGAATTTGATGTCGCTCGATGGTTTCGTTGAAGGACCGAATCGCGACATTTCGTGGCACGATCAGGTCTGGCGTACCGAACTTGAACAGTTCTCCCTTGAGCAAGGGAAAGAAATCGGGGCACTCCTTTTCGGGCGTGTCACCTACGAACTGATGGCCGGTTATTGGCCAACCGCGAAGAGGACCACCGTCTCGGACTATATGAACTTGCTGCCAAAATACGTCTTCTCGCGCACCCTGGAAAAGGTGGACTGGGAGAACACGACACTTCTGAAAGGAGACCCCGCGGTCGAGGTCGGAAGGCTGAAGCGGGGGGAAGGGAAGGATATTTTCGTCTTCGGCAGCGCCGACCTAGCTTCATACCTCATGCCGCTCTTCGACGAGTTCAGGATTGGCCTCGCACCGCTCTTGCTGGGCTCGGGCTCGCCACTCTTCAAGCAGCGGGGTGAAACAGCGAAGCTGAAACTACTCGGTACCGAACGGCATTCCACCGGCGTCGTCATCCTGCGTTACCTACAACAAGGATAACTCTGGGAACACCGGCGAAACGACAAGTCGGTGTCACTCTTTGCTTCCTCCATCCGGTCGATCTAACCGACCGGGCAGCAGCGTCCGGGGCCAGGGCTGGTGCTGGGAGATCTTAGAAGCTTATCTTCCACGTTCTCATCATCAGCTAGAATAGGTTCGTCTGCCACGAGGGGCAATGGTAGTAGTTCGGATCTGAGCTCGGTCGAGCGTTTCACATTTGACTGGCGTATCAACATCGCCATATTGCGCACCGAGACCGAGTATGAGGCTCTTCCTCCGTGAGCACCATATCTATATTCGGTTGCGCCTGGCCATTCTCATGACGTTTGCCGGTGCCCGCCCCACTGTCAGCTCCGAAACCATGAACCGCATGTAAGGATCAATGTGGTGGAAGAATCGCTTGTAGGCAGGACAGAGGTAGTTTAGTCCCGGTTCACCCTCTGAAGTCTTCGAAAAGCGGTGTTTTGGGCATTCGCCATTGCAGGCGAACCTCACGTCGCACTCTCGGCATAATCGCGGCAGGGTATCGCGCTTTGTTGCCCCGAACGCGCGCTGTTTGGGAGAACTCGCAAGCTTTGCCATGGTTTGCTGCAAGATATTTCCGAGCTTATGTTTGGGGTACACGAAGTGATCGCAGGAATAGACGTCACCGCAACTCTCGATCACCAGCGCTCTTCCACAATCTTCCTGGAAGGCACACAAACGTGATCCCAATCCGTACCAGATCTCAAGAGCGACCTCGAATAGCTGAACGTAAACTCTGCCAACGTCGTAGCGAACCCATTCGTCGAATATCGTGCACAGAAAGGAACCGAATTGAACAGGTTCCACAGACCAGTTTGTAACCTCTGCGTCTCCTTCGAAATCTGGTGCTACTAAGTTCAGGCCGTCACTTCCCGGTATGGGCGCTTTCCGCTCAACCAGCGGGATGAACTGCATATACTCGCTTCCGATGGATTTTAGAAATCGATAAACGGTAAGTGGCTCTGAGGCATTGTGTCGATTCACCACCGTCAGGGTATTGAAGGTAACAGAGTGCTTCTTGAGCACTGTGATCGCTTTGGCTACGCGTTCATAGGTCGGATACCCGGCTTTGTCCAATCGATACTGGTCGTGGATTCTACGCGGGCCATCGATCGAGATGCCGACGAGGAAGTTGTGTTCTGACAAAAACACTCCCCATCGGTCGTCCAGCAAAACGCCGTTCGTCTGTAAGACGTTCTCAATCTTCTTGCCTGCGCCAAACTCACGCTGAATGTTTACCACTTCTCGGAAGAAATCTATCCCGAGCAAGGTTGGCTCCCCGCCCTGCCACGAAAACTGAATGACGTCTGTCGGCTGTGCTGATATGTACTGGCGAATGTAAGCCCGCAGGACCTCCGACGACATGAATTGCTTTTCAGAGGAATACAGCTTCTCTTTTTCCAAGTAGTAGCAGTAGGTGCAATCAAGATTACACAGTGATCCGCTGGGTTTGGCGATGACATGAAAGGGTAACGGGAGCGGCATATATGACGCGCATTGTACGCCCATTTGTATTTCCTGCGTTTGGCGATGCTTGACATCTATTCCAAATCGCACCATAATGCCACCCCGAAAATGAAACGATTCATCTATGGTGTAATTCCAACTCGAAGAGAGGTGAATACAATGCGCTCGCCAGGTAGACGCTTAGGGATTTCCGGTGTGTGGGGAAGAGTCGCATGTGTCACGCTTGCCCTCGCCTGTGCAACCGCAAATGCTCAGACGGCCGCCACAGACGTGCAGTCGTTCAAAGGCAAGTTGGCGCGTGATCCTCGCGAGTCTTTACCTGCTTGGCCAGAGATTGTGAAGGCCCCGGCAGGTGCGCCCAATGTTGTCCTGATCCTGGTCGATGATGTCGGGTTCAGCACCACTTCCACTTTTGGCGGACCCGTGCCGACGCCGAACTTCGAGAAGCTGGCTGCCCGGGGGCTGAAGTACAACACATTTCACGTGGATTCTATTTGCTCCGCGAGTCGTGCGGCTCTGCTGTCAGGGCGCAATTCCCACCAGATGGGATTCGGGACCATTGCCGAGCACGCGCAGGGATATCCGGGCTATAACTCCTACTGGCCTGCGAGTTCCGCATCGATTGCCAAGGTTTTGACCAAGAATGGCTACAACACTGCCGCGTTCGGAAAATGGCACAACACGCCGGTCTGGGAGATGAACCCAGGAGGTCCGTACGATCGCTGGCCGACTGGGCTCGGCTTTGAGTATTTCTACGGATTTCTTGCGGCCTTCGACAGCCAGTACACGCCACGGCTCTATCGAAACACGACTGCGGTTGAGCCGGGCACCACGGCAGTCCAAGGATACGATCTCACGAACGACATGACGAATGACGCAATCCGCTGGCTGCACAGGCAGAACGCCGCTGCGCCCGACAAACCATTCTTCCTCTACTTCGCCACGGCCGGCACGCATACTCCTCACCATGTCCCCGCGGAGTGGATCGAGAAATTCCGCGGCAAATTCGATCAGGGATGGGACAAACTGCGCGAGGAAAACTTTGAGCGCGAGAAGAAACTCGTTGTAATTCCGCCGGATGCAAAAGACAATCCGCGGCCCGAAGGTCTTGCCGCATGGGATTCGTTACCGCCCGATGAGAAAAAACTGCTCGCTCGACAGGCGGAAGTCTATGCCGGCTTTACTGCCTACACCGATTACCAGATCGGCCGCTTGCTCGACGCGATTGCGGAAGAAGGACTGAGTGATAACACACTGGTTATCGAGATCTTCGGCGACAATGGAGGAAGCGCGGAGGACGGGCCTACCGGCTACGACACTCGTCAGATCAATGGCCAACTGAAGGATCTCACCAGCCGGTTAGAGATCGAAGACGAACTCGGGTCGGAGCTGTTCATGAATGCGACCGCGGCACCGTGGGCGTGGGCTTTTAGTGCGCCATTCCCTGGAACTAAAGTCGATTCCTCGCACCTCGGCGGCACTCGCGACCCGATGGTGATCGCATGGCCGAAGCGCATCAAGGATGTTGGCGGCTTACGTTCTCAGTTCGGTCACTTGACCGACATAGCACCCACCATTTACGAAGCTGCCAACATTCAGCCGCCCGCAGCGATCGACGGAGTGAAGCAGACGCCGTTGGAAGGTGCGAGCCTCGGATTCACGTTCGATCAGCCAAAGGCAGAGAGTCGCCACCGGGTCCAGTTGTTCGAGACGAACGGAAATAAGGGTATCTACAAAGATGGCTGGTGGGCGGGCAATCTGCTGAGACCGTCGTGGTATCGCATCGGATCTCCGGGCTATGAGCCAGCGAAGATCCTCGCCGACAACACGCATCCGTGGGAGCTCTACAACTTGAACCAGGACTTCAGCCAAGCAACTGACGTGGCCGCAAAGTACCCTGAAAAGCTTGCCGAGATGAAAGCCCTGTTCGAAAAGGAAGGCTGGCGGACACAGGTATTTCCTCTGTTACCGCTACGCCAGTTGATCAGCAGGCCCGAAGACGAGCGCACAACGTTCGTGTTCCGCGATGGGGTGGAGCGCTTCGGCGGGATCATGAACGTGAAGGCTGGCGCGACCACCGGATACACACTGACCGCGCAAATAGAGAATCCCGACGGCAATGCTCGCGGAGTGCTCTTTGCACAGGGTGGCCGATACGGTGGCATTACCCTGTACGTTCAAGATGGGAGGGTTCATTTCGAGATTAATTCATTCTCCAACCCGTCTGGCGAGTTGGTGTCGAAGACCACATTGCCCACTGGAAAATCTACCATCGTCGTCGAGGTCACTCCCAGACCTAAGACAGCGACGAAGGGAAGTGCTCCGTTTCCGGGCACAGGCACTCTAACCATCAATGGAACGCAAGAGGCGTCAGTGGAGTTCGCCAATATTCCACCGAGCGGAGGTTACTGGTCGCCTGCCGAATCGCTTGATGTGGGGAGTGATTTGGGGTCGGCTGTCAGCAATAGATATCAGGTTCCCAATCGCTTCACTGGAAAAATCGACTCGGTTAAGTTGCAGTTGCACAAACCAAAGACCGAGAACTCGCGGGTGCGGAACGACGATCATTCGTAGCGATGAATTGGATGTTACACATCAACTTCGTTGGTCGCATGATGTTGGCAGTGCTCGCGCTCGTGCTGCACGTTTCGGCGCAGCAACCGGGGGTATTCCTGCCGACTAGACCGAACCTGTCACCCGCACCTGGTCGTCCTCCAAAAGGAATGGTGTGGGTGCCTGGTGGAGAATTCTCCATGGGCCTCGCCGATCCTCGTGGGGAGCATCACGGCGGCAAAGAGGCAATGGATGATGCTCGCCCCATTCACCGGGTTTACGTTGACGGATTCTGGATGGACAAGACGACGGTGACGAACGCGGAGTTCGAACGCTTTGTAGCGGCAACGGGTTACCTTACTGTCGCAGAGCGGAAGCCCAGCGCCGCAGAATTCCCGGGCGCGGCACCCGAAGTCTTGGTGCCGGGATCGGTCGTTTTTCAAGCTCCATCTCATCCAGTAGCCCTGGACGATCCGACACGCTGGTGGGCTTTCGTGCCGGGTGCGGATTGGCGCCATCCGGAGGGTCCCGGCACCTCCATTCGCGGCCGCGAGAACTATCCGGTGGTGCAAGTGGCGTATGAAGATGCGGTGGCATACGCGACGTGGGCAGGGAAGAGACTGCCAACGGAGGCAGAATGGGAGTTTGCCGCTCGAGGCGGATTGACCGGCAGAAGATATGCCTGGGGTGACGAGTTTCTTCCCCATGGCAAGTGGACGATGAACACCCATCAGGGGCATTTTCCTGATCACGATACTCATCAGGACGGCTTTGCCGGCATGGGACCGGTCGCAAGTTTTGCCCCGAATGCGTACGGCCTCTACGACATGTCCGGCAATGTATGGCAGTGGGTCTCCGATTGGTATCACCCGGGATACTACTTGCAACTCGCTGGCACTGTGGCGCGCAATCCGAAGGGTCCGGATTCTTCCTTCGATCCGCAGGAGCCAGGAGTGAAGAAGCGGGCCCAGCGCGGTGGCTCATTCCTTTGTACTGAACAATATTGCACTCGTTACCTGGTGGGAAGCCGGGGCAAGGGTGAGGTCTCGACCGCAAGCAATCACCTCGGCTTCCGGTGTGTGCAGTCGGCAAGCGCTTTCGGCCGACGTCATACTGACGGGGAATCCGACTGATTGCGGAGCGAAACACAGCATTTCTTTGTTGACACTCGGTATTAGCAGATATAAGCTCTCACCCGATTTAAGAATGAAACGATTCATTTGAATCGTTTCACGATTTAGAAACCGCTTGGTCGTAACGTTGTCGGCAGCTGCGACCTTTAGCAACAAGGCAGCCTGATCGCAATTCGCGCTGTCTGCCTCTGGAGGATCCGAGATGAACCGCCTGTCCTGCCGTTCCGCCGCCGTTCGCGCATTCTGCTTCACCCTGATATTGCTGCTCTCCTGCTCGCCCGTTGTTTTCGGCCAGGCGACGACTGGGTCCATCTACGGTACTGTGGCCGACTCCGGCGGGGCGGTCGTTCCGGGCGCTACCGTGACCGTGAAGAATGTCAATACCGGGGAGACAAAGTCGGCGACGACTTCGTCCACCGGCGACTACACCGTCGTCTTCCTGGTGCCTGGTGAGTACGAGGTTTCGGCTGAGATGGCTGGTTTCCAGGTGCAGCGCCAGACTGCTGTGCACCTGGCAGCCAATCAGAACGTGCACGTCAATTTCGACTTGAAGGTCGGGTCGACAGAGCAAAGCCTTACGGTGGAAGCTGGCATTACCTTGGTTGATACGCGGGAGTCTCAGATCGCTACCACGGTCGAGCAGACGCGTATCCAAGACCTGCCACTGAATGGACGCAATGCGTATGACCTGGTGCAAGTGGTGCCGGGTGTCCAGAGTTACGCCGCCGACAAACCGACCGGATCACGCCAAGGCACCCAGTTCACCGTCAACGGCGTACCCGACTTTAATTCCGCTTATTACCTCGACGGCGCCTATGACACTAATCTCTGGCGCTTCGGCGGGAACCTCATGCCGAGTCCAGATGCTCTGCAAGAATTTCGCGTGTTGACCAGCAACTTCGACGCGGAGTTCGGGCGATCCGCCGGCGGAGTAGTCAACGCCATCACCCGTTCGGGCACCAACAACTATCACGGCTTGCTCTATGACTACCTGCGCAACGATGCACTTAACTCGAAAAACTACTTCATCAACGAAGTCACGCCTCTCCGACAAAATCAGTTTGGAGGGACATTCGGCGGCCCGATCGTCCGCGATAAAGCGTTCTTCTTCCTCTCCTACGAAGGCCTGCGCATCCGTACGCCCGTCATCGTTTCCTCCAGCAGCTTAATCACGCCTACCCCGGCGCAAGCGCGCGGCGACTTCTCGGCAGAGCCGCAAAGCAAGTGGCCGAAGATGGCGAACGGTAGCTACTATAGCTGCAACGGCGTGCAAGGCATCATTTGCCCGACATTGCTGGACCCGGTTGCACAGAACGCGCTCGCGTTCGTTCCCCTCGCCGATCCGGTTACGGGTATCACAGCTGAGCAGTTCGGTAATGCGAATACCGAAGCCAATCAGGGCATGGCCAAGATCGACTGGCAGGCCACGGTAAATCACCGGCTCGCCGGCACGTTCTTCATATCGCGCGGCACATCGAAGAATCCTCTGGCCACGCAAGCAGGAATCTCGAACCAGATTCTCAGCTACTCTGGCGTGCAGGAGTATGAAGGTCAGTACAACGGCGTGCTAAACGACACCTGGACGATCTCGCCGACAAAAGTCAACAACCTGCGGCTCTTCTACACGCTGAGTCACTTTGTGCTCTCCTCGATCTACGGCAGCGATCATCAACTTGATGACTTGGGCAGCCTGGCGCCTCCGGGCAGCGATTATGGGTCGCAACCGCTGTTCAATGTTGTCGGCTACTGGTCTATGGGCACCAACAACGCCGGACCTAACGACCTGCCGTCGTCCTCGCTCGGCATCTCCGATACATTCAGCACGACGTTGGGAAACCATGAGGTGAAACTCGGCGGCTCGTGGGTGTACAACCACTTCCGTAGCCGTGGCGGTGCCGCTTCCAACGGCCTCTTCACGTTTAATGGTACGGTCACCGGCAATGCACTGGCCGATTTCCTCTTGGGCCGCGCCAACAACTTCCGACAGAATAACGGTGTAGATTTCCGGACCGAGCAGCATGTTCCCTCGCTGTTCTTCTCCGACAACTGGCGACTTTCGAGGCGGCTGTCGCTGAATCTTGGGCTACGCTGGGAGCGCTTCCCGTCCTATACGGGGCAGAACAACACCGCGACCTTTATTCCTTACGTGAAGTCCGAGAGGTTTCCAACCGCACCGCTGGGACTGGTGTTCTCCGGAGACCAAGGTTTACCCGATGGAATCATAAAGACTCCATGGAACACGTTCGCACCGCGATTCGGCTTTGCGTACGACGTGTTTGGCGACGGCAAGACATCGATTCGAGGCGGCTATGGTTTGTTCTATTCGCAGATCAACCAGGTACGCGTCTCCAACAACCTGGTGCAACAGCCATACTCGCTGACCATGACAATCAACCGGACTCCAAGCCTGTTGAATCCATACGGCGTGGCTGGCAGCCCATTTCCCTACAACCCCGATCCTTCTTCCGCAGTGTTCACTTCCGGCGCAACCATCTTCGGCCTGGAACCGGGGGCCGACGATGTTCCCTCCGTGCAGCAGTTCTCCTTGGGTTTGCAGCAGCAACTTGCGGCGGATTGGGCTGCTGAAGTCTCATACGTCGGCAGCGTCGCTCGGCATTTTCCTATCAATATCGACGGTAATTCCCCTATCTATGCGCCGGGAGGGTTAACTACGACTGCTGGTCTGAATGCACGCCGCCCGTATCAGCCTACGCCCACCACCTACACCTTTGGGGTAATCACCCAGACTCTTTTGAACTCGAACTTCTCCTACAATTCCTTGCAGGCGAAGCTGACTCATCGCTTCACTCGTAACTTCTCCGTTCATGGCAGCTACGTCTGGTCAAAGAGCATTGGATTAAACGCCGTTGTCGATTCCTACGACATCCAGAGCAGTCGAGGCCTTTCCGACACTGACATTCGCCACAGTCTCGTGGTCTCGTATATGTACTCGCTGCCTCGAGTCAATTCGCTGGGCGCCTTCGGTCGGCAAGTCCTGAGTGGCTGGCAGCTAAATGGAATCACTGCCATTCGTTCCGGAACCCCGTTCAACGTGACCTCCGGCAAGGACACGAACTTGGATGGAGTAAACAATGATCGCCCGGATACCGTCGCTCCTCCCTCCATCAACAATGGAAGCCGCCAGGAACGGATTGCTCAATACTTCAACCCGGCCGCATTTGCGCAACTTCCTGCGAATACGCCTTACGGCAATACCGGTTACAACTCTATGATCGGACCGGGTTACGTGAACACGGATTTATCGATCTTTAAGAACTTCACCCTGCCGTTCCGCGAGTCGTCGGTACAGTTCCGTGCCGAAGCCTTCAACCTCTTCAATAACGTGAATCTCAGTAACCCGAATGGCGTCATGACGAACGCGCAGTTCGGGAAGATTACTTCCGCCGGTTCGCCGCGGATCGTTCAGTTTGCGTTACGCTTCTCCTTCTAGGAATTGGGAGACAGAGCTTGAAGATATCGAAAGTTGCACTCCTTGCAGTCTCCTGCGCACTTTTCGTTGCAGGTGTTCCGGTTGTTGCGCAGGATCCTGCAGTGCGCGTCCAAGCATGGCTGCTTGAAGGTCCAGCAAAGCCCGAAGACTTTCCGCGGTGGCTCGCGGATATGAAGGTATGGAGGCATGAACAACTGAAGCGCATCGGCTACGATGACAGCGAGTATCGGCGGCCCGAACTACAGTGGACGCAAAGCAGCTTCATCCAGCCCCAGATGATGATCGAGGATCGCTACTTTTACGATCCGGTGGCAGGGAAGTACACCGTGGATCGGTACCTCGATGATCTGGAGAGGCGCTACGGGGGCATTGACGCGGTTCTAATTTGGCCAACGTACCCCAACATCGGCATCGATAGTCGTAATCAGTTCGACATGTTCCATGACATGCCCGGCGGTATACCTGGGATTCGCCAGATGATCTCCGACTTCCACCGGCGCAATGTGCGGGTGCTCTTCCCAATTATGTTGTGGGATCAGGGCACGCGAGATGTGAGTGTACCGGAGGAACAAGCTTTAGCCGAGCAACTGGCGGCGGTGGGAGCGGACGGCGTTAATGGAGACACGATGAACGCAGTGCCGCGAAGCTTTCGCGATGCCGCATTAAAAGCCGGACATCCGCTGGCGTTCGAGCCCGAACACCTGACACAGGATGAGGCGCTTGCATATAACCACATGATGTGGGCGCAGGCCGTGCCGCCCAACCCTCCCCCTCGTCCGGGTCCTATGCGTCACTGGCATGGAGTTGCCGGTCCCGAATACGTGGACAAGTACAAGTGGCTTGAGCACCGCCACATGACGAACATCTCCGATCGCTGGGAACGTAAGAAGACCGCGGATCTTCAGTTCGCATTCTTCAATGGCGTTGGCATGGAGACCTGGGAGAACATCTGGGGTATCTGGAACGGGCTCACGCCACGCGATGCCGAAACGATTCGGCGCATCGCCAAAATCGAACGCAGCTTTGCTAAAGAGTTGGTAAGCGAGGCTTGGGAGCCGCACACACCGATGCTCCGTTTTCAAATCTACGCGAGCAAGTGGCCGGGCGCCAATCGGACTCTTTGGACGACCATCAACCGAAACGAATACGACGTCGATGGACAACAGATAACTCTCCCCGCTAGCCCCGGTATGCGGTACTTCGACCTCTGGCATGGAATCGAACTGCAGCCGCGGAAGAGCGACAACGAAATTACCCTGAGCTTTCTCGTGGAGCACAACGGGTTCGGCGCGCTTGTCGCTACTCCTTCGCCGGACGCCGAACTCCAGAAATTGCTCGCGGACATGAAGAAACTTAATTCCGTCCGCTTGGATAGCTTTTCGGATGAGTGGAAACCGCTGCCGCAGAAGGTCACTGAAATCGCTCCGACGAAGGGCACGACCGCGCCGCCTCCAGGTATGGTCAAAATTCCTACAACGCAATTTCTTTTCGAAGTTAACGGTATTGAGATCGAAGGCGGCAACACGGTGGGAGTCGATTTCCAGTATCCGTGGGAGGACTCGGCGCGTCGGCGTCATCATCACCTAATGCAGGTGAACGGGTTCTTTATCGACAAGTACCCTGTCACGAACACGGAGTTCAAGAAGTTTCTCGATGCCACGAAGTATCACCCTGCTGACGACCATAACTTTCTCAGAGACTGGAAAAACGGCATGTATCCCCAGGGTTGGGCGAATCGTCCGGTGACGTGGGTTTCCCTGGAGGACGCGCGAGCGTACGCCTCATGGGCGGGAAAGCGTCTGCCGCACGAATGGGAATGGCAACTGGCCGCGCAGGGCACCGATGGCCGAAACTATCCCTGGGGCAACAGGTGGGATCCATCCATGGTGCCTCCAACGAATCGATCTCGCGAGGCGAGTGGACCGGCTGAGGTCACTGCCCACCCGCAAGCAGCCAGCCCGTTTGGAGTGGAAGATCTGGTGGGCAATGTGTGGCAGTGGACAGATGAATACTCAGATGAGCACACGCGAGCCGCGGTATTGCGCGGCGGAAGTTATTACAAGCCGGCGGGGTCCGTATGGTATTTCCCGCAGGCCTATGACCTGCACGAACACGGGAAGTATTTGCTAATGGCTCCGGGGCGTGACCGCGCCGCGACCATAGGCTTCCGCTGTGCTGCCGACATGGCGAGAGAACAATAATGCGGTCAGCGACGTGAGTTGGCAGCTTTTGCCGTGGTCTTGCGCGGCGCGGGCGACGAGGTAGATTGCTTTACGCGTAGCTCTGGTGATAGCACAACCTGGCAAGCTGCGTTTCGTTTGTGCTTCATGCGGTCCACGATCGTTTGAGAGGCCTGTGCTCCAAGTTGGTACGCGAACTGATCTACGGTGGTGAGCGTTGGCTGTGTCATGTCGCTTTCATCCAGGTTGTCGAAGCCCACGATGGACACGTCACGGGGGCACTCGAGACCAGCTTCATGCACGGCCGCGAGAACGCCTATCGCAATCAGGTCGTTTCCCGCAAAGATCGCCGTGGGTCGTGTTCTGGATTGCAGGAGCTGAACCGCTTTTTCGTGTCCGGCGGATTTGTTGAACTCGGCTTCCAGAACGAAGGTGGGCGGGATCGGCAGCCGGGCAGATTTCATGGCACGACGGTAGCCCTGGAGTCGGGCAAGTGCGCTGGTTCCACTCAGGGGTCCGGTAATGGTTGCGATACGTTCGTGGCCAAGTTGGATCAGGTGTTCAGTGGCCGCGTACGCGCCGGCTTCGTGATCGCTGGTAACCGAGTCGCCCTTCCATTTCGGAGGGATACGGTCAAGATACACAACGCCAGCGCCAGACTTGAGGAATGCCTTCGCCTGGTCAAGACCTTGGTTTAGATCGGCGGGAACGATGATCAGTCCGGCAGGCCGGTAGGTGCGCATCTCGCGGAGGTAGGTGCTTTCTTTGGTTGAATTGTTATCCGAGTTGCACAGCACGAGACGATAACCATGCTCGAATGCGACATCTTCGGCTCCGCGCACAGCGCGCGGAAAAAACGGGTTGGTTATATCTGGAACGACCATCACGATCATGTTCGTCTGGTCCTTCCGTAGAGCTCGCCCGAGCAGGGAAGGCTGATAGCCAAGCTCATCGATCGCTTTGAGTACGTGCTTGCGGGAGTCTTCACGGACAGTGGCAAGTCCGTTGAGGACGTTGGAAACGGTGCCCGTCGAAACGCCGGCTTTCTTGGCAATCTCTTTAATGGTCGCCATGATGGTTTTGAGTAAGTGTAAACGGAGAAGTGCAAAGAAGCATGGATTCTTTGTTGACACTCCAGCGGTTTCGCATTAACGTGGTCCGGCAATGAATCGTTTCATTGCTTGACTATAGTCCCATTCAGGACGAAACACAATGTATCTTCCAGACAGTTACGCCGTTGCTCTGCTGTTCATGATCGCTACTATGCTCTGCTGGGGATCGTGGGCGAACACCATGAAGCTGTCACCTGGGTTTCGTTTCCAGCTGTTTTACTGGGATTACATAATCGGTCTGTTCGTTGGGATCATCGCCCTTGGCTTAACCATCGGATCGAGCGGATCGAGGGGCGCGCCTTTTCTTCAGGATATCGCGAACGCTCCGCAATACTCCATCGTGATGGCGCTACTCGGAGGCGCGGTGTTCAACGTGGCAAACCTGCTGCTCGTCGCCGCAATCGAGATTGCAGGCCTCGCCGTCGCCTTTCCCGTCGGCATCGGGGTTGCCCTGATTGTCGGTGCGCTTAGCAACTACATCATTGCCCCAAAGGGAAATCCGCTATTGCTGTTCGGCGGGATTGCCCTGGTGATGGTGGCTATCATTTGCGACGCGCTTGCCTACAAGAGCCGAGAGGGAAGACGCAAGAGTTCGAATGCTCGCGGGATAGTGATAAGTCTCGTATGCGGAATCCTGATGGGCAGCTTCTACCCACTTGTCAGCAAATCAATGGCTGCCCCCAATGCTCCCGGCCCGTATGCCACAGCATTCTTCTTCGTGATCGGCACCGCCTTGTGTTCCATTCCGGTCAACTACTTTTTCATGCGCCGGCCCATCGATGGAAGTGCTCCGGTTTGCATTTCCGACTACTTCTCTGCGTCGAAACGATGGCATGTTGCAGGCGTGCTGGGCGGTGTGATCTGGGTTATCGGCACGACGTTGAATTTCGTCGCGTCGCAAGTGAACTTCGTAGGGCCGGCGATCTCGTACTCGATCGGCCAAGGGGCGACCATGGTCTCGGCACTCTGGGGGGTATTCATTTGGCGGGAATTCGCATCACCGTCGGTTCGCGTACGGAACCTGCTGATTGCAATGTTTGCCTGTTTTGTCGCAGGGCTGGGCGCCATAGCCATGGCACCGCTCTATTGATCAAGGACGAACCCAATGAAGCCAATCGTAGTGGTGGGAAGCATCAATATGGATCTGGTCACCCATGTGGACCGTATTCCCAGGCCAGGGGAAACAGTTACTGGGACATCGTTCCAGATTCATTCGGGAGGCAAAGGTGCAAATCAGGCGGTAGCTATCGCCAAACTCGGCTATCCCTGCATTTTGCTCGGTGCGGTCGGAGAGGACGTCTTCGGCCAGAACCTTCTCCGCACTTTGTCGGCCTATAACGTGGACATCACCAATGTACGCGAGGTACCCGGGTCCAGCGGAACAGCAACTATCATCGTAGATTCCAATGCGGAAAACTGCATCGTAGTAACACCTGGATCAAACGCGCAGGTGACGGAGGAGTACGTCACCCGGCACGAACATCTGATCCGCAGTGCGGGTATCGTTTTGTTGCAGTTGGAGATTCCCATTGCGACGATTGAGTGGGTTGTGCGTTGCTGCGCCGAGAACGGAATTCCCGTCATGCTCGACCCTGCCCCGGCGCGTGCTCTAAGTAGAGATGTGCTGAGGAATCTTGATTGGTTCACGCCGAACGAAACGGAAGCCGAGTTTTACGCACCACAAACCAAATCCCCGAGTGAAGCAATCGAACAGTTGTTTGCTATAGGACCACGAAACGTGATCCTGAAGCGAGGTTCCCAAGGTGCGATTGTCGCCGATGCGGAAGGCAAGTGTTTTCATGCCGAGGCGTTTGAGGTCACGGCCATTGATACCACTGCTGCCGGTGACGCGTTCAACGGGGCATTTGCCGTCGCCATGATGCGAGGCTTGCCTTTCCCTGAATGTGCTCGATTCGCAGCCGCGGCCGCTGCCATTGCGGTTACGCGCTGTGGGGCACAACCTTCCTTACCCACGAATGCCGAGGTTGTCGCATTCATGGACCGAACGACTCAGTTACCTGCCGTCTAGAACAGAGGAAAAGCTAGCTGTGAGTCAGTGGCAGCTAACTCTGCTTAAAGAATTTGAGGAGAATGTCGGCATCTGAAATGGTGTCCGGGCTGGGAATTCTGCTCTCGGCCAGCAACGACACGTGTCCGTAACTTCTATGAACGTAACATCGCCTTTCACTGCATGCTGCACCGCAGAATACGTCGCAGGAAGCTTACTGATGCTGAACACAGTTCCGAGATTAATCGCTCAAGAGGTTTGCCGATACCTCGTAAAGGAGGAGTCCGCCGGCATCGGGCTGACTGCTTGTTGACCGAAGGCGCAGGTAATTTATGCCTGTCGGTGTAACGCGTGTTTGAGAGAGTGAGCCGATGTTCTTACCATCCAACAATAATTCGCAAGCTCTGTTGTTTGTGTTCCACTTCATGGTGAGGCGGTAACGCCTGCCAACCTGTAGTTTTGCTGAATTAATCAGATTATTTGGTCCAATTGGGAGATTGAACAGGTTGTAGAACCGGTCCTCTTCGTCGAAGGGTGTTGAGTAATGATCGGTAAGGCCGAGGTTCAGCGAATGAAAGCCTGGCTCCACGCCGAAAACGATGTCGAGACGGCCACTCCGCCCTGCCGGGAAATTCCAGACGGCGCCCGCCTCCCAATTGCTATCCAGTTTGGCAATACGAAGAACTTTGGCTTTTGGCTGTTGAGAAGCATCCTTAAGTTCAACCCCTTTTACGCCATAGGTCGACCAGTCATCGAGGCCGTCAGAAAAGTCGGTCTGTTGTGCCGGCTGGGTTAGCCATTCGGGATCGAGCACATACGTCGCGCGACGTCCTCCACCTTGGCCGGATGTAAAGAGAACGTTCCCGTCCTTGAGGAGCCTCGGAAATGGATACGCCGTGCCGAAATCACCTCCGGGCGGCGGCGGAAGGTCGCGCTGCGGATCTCGCATCACTTCACGGATTCCACGCCATGTATCACCTTCATCTTCCGATATGGCTCCGTGGAGCACCTGGCGTCCGCCATACGCGTAGGGATAGCGTAAACACTGATTCCAAAGGAGGAGGATGCGTCCGTCTTTGAGTCTTACCAATCCGGCGGGGGAATCCGACGAAACGATAGAGGTTGGAGCTGGCTTCGACCACCGTGCGCCATCATCAGAAAAGGATTCGTAGAACCGACCCATCTGGCTGCGAATGAGCATCCAAACGCGGCCGTCCTTGAGTTCCAATACGACAGGTTCTACGGCTCCGTAAGCTCCTCGTATATCTGGTGTCACGACTTTCAATTTGTCGGGAGATAACGTCCACGTTTTTCCGCCGTCATCCGAGTAGAGAGCCGTAGAATCATAATCACCCATGTAGGTGAACGTCTCAGGACCCTCTCCACGATTGCGCCACGTTCGGTCGCTCTTATAGGAAAACGGCAATACAATACGGCCTTTTTTCGTCTGAATTATCGAGTTGAGAGATCCTGTGTAGCCTTCCCAGATCTTCTTAGGTGACAGCCATTTGGTACGCCCAGCAGTGGATTTCGCATGCCAGATATCTAAGCGTTTCTTCGTCAGGTTCGGGCGGCCGCTCGCTTCACCACCCTTGTAAATACCTGTGTTCGCATCATTGAGGAAGATGAGGTGGATTTCGCCTTCGCGATCTACGAGAATCTCCGGTCCGCCCCAACGTCCCGTATCTGTCGAGAGTGAGAGAACTATTGCGGGATTCGTCCATGTACGAGAATTGTCGGTAGAAACCTGCATTTCGACAACCTGATTCTTGCCTAGTGTGGTCAGAGAGAATGCTGCGAGTCTTCCATCGGGCAACACGCCGAAAACCGGGTGCCCCTTGAGCGTCGCAACGAGAGTGGGTCCTTGCGCTGCATTCGACGAGTTTTCTGCGGCATCAGAGGAAATGGCGAGGCCCAGAACTAGCAGAACGAACAGGAAATAGAAGCGACGAAATTCCATTACTAATCCCTCCGATGAAACCGACCCATCAGTTTCGAGTTTTGTGGTGGTCGACCTGTTGCTGTTGGTTAGTTTGTTAGGCCCAGCCTGCTCCACTGTCGGCTGAAACCGATTGGATCAGAATTCCTCCAGGATCTTTGTCGAGTGCGGTCGAACGGATGCGAAGGTACGAGGGGCCGACCGTGTCGCGACGGATGCCGCAGCGAGCGATTGTCTTGCCTGCACTTATCGCTAAACATTGGTGGCGATCAGTATCCCAGCGCAACAAAAGATCATGCCAGCGGCCTGGTGTAAGACGTTCGCCGCCCTGCAACTTGCCCCCTGGTCCGATATCCAGATTCGCAACATTGTGAAAGATATCTTCGCTATCAAACGGAACGGAGAAATGATCGGTGAGCCCGATAACTCCGCCGGCAAACCCATCCCGAATCAAAACTCGAAGACGCACGTCACCGCGCTTTCCGGCAGGGAAGTTCCAGACACCGGCTGCCGGCCACTCGGAGCCGGTTTTCTTAATCTGCAGGACCGGTCGACCGGAGCTTTCGGGCGCTCCTAAGACCTCCACACCTTGCGTTCCGAAGGTGCTCCAGCCGATAAGGCCCTGTTCGAAGCTATGGGAGCGTTTTGTTTCGTAAAACCATTCAGGATCAAGTTTGAGGAGGTAATATCCACCGCCGGGGCCAATCGTCAAAGAAGTTATGAGGTGCCCTTCTGAGGTGAGAGCCGGCACTGTGTAGGTGACTCCGTGATCCCCGTTCGGCGGAGGAGGCTGATAGACCAGCGGATTCGCAGCAACTTCACGGTAACCACGCCAACTGCGGCCTTCATCTTCCGAAATTGCTCCGTGTAGCACCGCGCGGCCGCCGTTCGCATAACAGTACCGAAGATTGTTGTTCCACAACATCACGATACGTCCGTCTGGTAAGCGAGTTAAGCTGCAAGGCGAGTCACCAGAGATGATTGCGGTAGGAACGGGCGGGGTCCAAGTTTCGCCGCCATTCACAGAATAGGACTCATAAAAACGTCCCCACTGTGTGCGAATCAACATCCAAACGCGACCATCTTTTAATTCGAGGACAATCGGTTCAATGCCGCCATCCTGGCCAATCATGGGCGTGGATTCCTTCAATTCAGTTGGAGAAACGTACCAGGTTGAGCCCTGATCGTCGGAGTAGGCGGACGAGGAACTAAACCGACCATTGAATGCATAGGCGTCGAAACCTTTTCCGCGGTTAGCCCAAGTGCGCGCAGTCAGATAGGTGTAGGGGACGAGAACGCGACCATTTTTCAACTGAACGAAGGAGAGCAATGATCCTGCATAACCTTCCCACACCCGCTTTGGCGCGCGCCATTGCTTACGGGCATTTGTTGACCGAACATGCCAAATATCAAAATGAATCTCGTAAAAGGACTTATTCTGCTTCAATGTGTTCGCATCATTCGTATACAGAAGCTGGAGTTCGCCGTCTCGGTCGAGGAAGGCATTGTGCAGTGACCAGCTCCCTATGGATTCATCGAGAGGAAAGAGATGGGTTGTCGGGCCGAATGTTTCTCCGCCGTCCGAAGAGTATCGGCCGACCGCATGTCCTTTCTCCAGGCCGCCTAGCAATCCGATAAGCTTTCCGTCAGGCAGCTGCGCGTAGACCATGTAGTCGGGTATCTCCACCATCCGCGGAGAAATGCCAGACTTTTGCGAGGACGGGCGTGGTGCCGGTAGCTCCAAGGCCGCTACCGAACGAGCGAACGGAAGACTAGCGGCCGCTAGTCCTGCCTGTTTGAGAAATTTCCGACGACCATTATCAGAGGAGAATTTTCCCAATACGTTCTCGTCAACCATTGTTTCCTCCACGTATCGTGTTCGACAGATTCCCGATTCCCTCAATTTCGACTTCGAATGTATCCCCGTCCTTCAGATAGATCGGTGGCTTACGGGCAAAACCTACGCCGGGTGGAGTTCCGGTCGCGATTACGTCACCCGGCTCCAGAGTTATGGAAGAGGAAATAAACTCGATCAGTTCCGGCACGGCGAAGATCAGATTTCGCGTGCTGGAGTTCTGCATTACCTCTCCGTTCAGACGTCCTCGAATGTTGAGATTCCGATGGTCAGGTATTTCCGTTTTGGTGACGATCCAAGGACCAAGAGGACCAAAGCCATCGCAGCTTTTTCCGCGGTACCACTGCCCATCCGCGAATTGGAAGTTACGTGCACTGATATCGTTCGCGCATGTATAACCGAGCACATAATTCATTGCATCGTGCTCTCGCACGTGCCTGCATCTTTTCCCGATCACGACGGCGAGTTCGGCTTCGAAGTCTGGCTGATCGCAGGACGGAGGAATTGAAACCTCGGAGTTGTGTCCTGCGACAGCATTTGCTGATTTCGCAAACAGCAAGGGCCGGGACGGCAATTCCATGTTTGATTCCCGAGCATGGTCGGAATAGTTGAGCCCCACACAGATGAACGTACGGGGCTGAACCGGCGAAGGAAGTGGCGACTGGAGCAGGTCAGCAGGCAGCCTGTGATCTTGAACGTCGACAAGGAAACTGGGGCTTCCTTCCAGGAAAGTTTCCAGTATCGAGGCAGCGGCACAGAAATCAGAGTCGAGTCCGCTATGGATGCTCCGTTTAACGGCGGAACGTATTTTTGAAGGCGTTTCCGACCGATCAAAGATCAGCCAATCGAAGATACCTTGTGACGCCGATGCAACAAACGGACGAATGCTGCCCTTTTGGAAATACCGACCAACTCTCACCACGGTTCCTTTCGAGATAGGCTCTGAGTGGAACGACACACAACGTCTCCCAGAGCGCTACCGAGTGTTAGCTTGGGATGTTTTCCTAGGTTGTAGGTACTCGAACACCTTGACACATAATGATTTGCACGATACCGTCGACGGAGTACAGTTTGGTGGAAAAGGTGCCTTATGGCAAAGGAGCCTGGGCTACAGCCCTTTAGAAATATGGGGACGCTGAAGGATCGGACTGTCGACGTCCTAACCGACGCCATCCTCAGCGGAAAGATCAAACCGGGAGAGCGCCTCAACGAAAGCCAGCTTGCACGCGACCTGCACGTGAGCCGCGCTCCGGTTCGGGAGGCGCTGCAGCAACTACAGGAACAGTCCCTCATCATCAATGTTCCCCGAAGAGGAATGTTCGTGGTTAGCCTGGACGACGATGACATTCAGAAAATCAACTCCTTGCGGGTGGTCCTGGAAGCTGAGGCCCTGCGTTTGGCCCGAAAAAACCTCACCCCTCAGCGCGAAAAGAAGCTCGAGCAATTGTTGACGACCATGGAGAATATGGAACCGACCCCAACCAAGCTCTCGATGCGGGTCGATTTTGAGTTCCATCGCACGATCTGGAGCTTCAGCGGGAACGAGTACCTGGAAAAGATACTTTCCAGCCTCACCGCTCCCTTATTTGCACACTCTGTCAGGACGCTGCTCCGCAGTGAAAAGCTTCGGATTGTTCTCGACTCCCACCGCCCGCTATTTGAGTTCATTTGTGGAGGCCAAGTGGAACAGACCGCGGAACAGGTTATGCTGGCGCATTTGTCGATCCGATACCTGTCGCCAGAAAAGTACGCCAGCGTCGCTACGCTGATTACTTAGCCGTCGCACACAGATGCGGCTTGACGTGTTTATCGATGATTGCATTGACCTTGGCAGCGTCTTGTGCATTCAACCGTGAAACATAAGGCGCTCCGGTAGCACAATCGGCAATTCCCAGATGGCGTAACGCCTGGTCAAAAGCCCCCCAGATGTTTCCGTAGCGGAAAAGTTCCCAAACTGCGGCGAGTTCCTTCTGCAGCTTTAATGCTGATTCAATGTCGCCTCGGCAGTAAGCTCGATAAAGAGCAACAGCAATGTGGGGACAAAGGTTATGCAGGCCGCCGATGAAGCCGTCACATCCCATCTGGAGACCGACCACAATCAAGAACTCGCTTCCGGTCAAGATAGAAAAATCAGGACCCTGATTCAGTTCGATCACCTTCTGCAGGTTAATGCAATCCTGATTGCTCTCTTTGAGACCTACAATGTGCGGCACGTCTTCGCGCAGTCGTGCGACGGTCTCAGGCGAAAGGCTGTTCTTTGTCATCACAGGATTGTCGTAAAGAAATATCGGGAGATCGACGGCCGCAGCGATATCGGAGAAGTATGCGTATAAGTTTTCTTGCGAGGCGAAAAAATAAAAAGGCGCTAATACGGTCAGGTGAGTAACACCTTGCTTTGCGATCTCCTTAGCCTTACGTACGGCGCGGCTCGTGCTGGTTTCACCGATTCCGCCCATGACCGGGACGCAACCATCAACCTCGGAAACGACGATCGAGATCGCGCGGACCTGCTCTTCATCGGTAAGGAACGCAAATCCACCCATGGTTCCATTGGCGAGAATGCCATTTACGCCCGCGTCGACTAGGTATCGAGTAAGGCGACGCAGAGCAGGCTCATCGACACGTTCGTCTTTCGTTAGCGGAGTTCCGATGGGAGGTACAACACCAGTCAATTTCGGCATTCAAACAAACTCCTGACCCAAAATCTCATACCCAAAAATCGTCGACAGAATACATATTTG